>DAOOVU010000001.1:0-97746 GCA_035370505.1 Candidatus Dojkabacteria bacterium
GTGTGTTGAGAATAACGAACTCAACAAACGGTTTGTGGTAACCGAAATCAAGCTCCTGTCGAAAGCCTGACGTCCCCATATTTAGAAAGAACACTGTATTATACCATTTTTCTGCCCTTTTTTCTATTTCCTCCTACTGTACTCCCACATAGCAATACTCCCTGCAACAGACAAATTCAAAGAATCAATATCCTTTGAATGAGGAATATATATACTCTCACCAAACTCTAGATACTTAGAATCAAGACCCCTACCCTCATTTCCAAAAACAAAAGAAAAGGGCTCCTTAAAATTCACATCTAAAATACTCCTGCTTCCATCTAACATAAAGGAATATATAGCATTTTCACTATACAAACCCAAATACTCCTCTATTGAATCAAAATAGTGAAAATTAATTCTAAACAAAGCACCCATTGTAGATCTTACCGTCATAGGGTCAAAAATATCTGCTCCAGGCCTAACTATAGCCAAATCCCCGAAATTAAAACCACACATACTTCTGACTATCGTTCCTAAATTTCCAGTATTCCCTGGATTTACCAAAACTATATGGTTTACTCCTTTTTTCAAATCTACAACATACTTCCTAAATACCCCTACTACATAAGTATTTTCCTTGTATGCAATTCTATCTATGAGAGCATCATTTTCCTCAAAATGAATTCCATACTTCTTACACATACTCAATATTTCTCCAACCCCCTCACTATGAAGTCCTTCCTTTTTGTAGAGAACCTCAATTACATAATCTTTTCTAAAATTCAAAAGATCTAAAACTGGATACGCCCCAAAAGCATATGAAAAATCAAACTTCTTTTGGTACCTTTTAAGTTTTGGAAAGCTATTCATCTCCTACCTCTCCTCCTTTTTCTTCTCTTTCTTCTGTTCATCAGCAAGATGCAATTTTTCCTCCCTCAATACCAAATATGCTTCTTCAACCTTTTTCTTGGTATATTCAAGCTCTTTTTGCTCCTCAATCTCTCTTACATACAACTCCCTCGTACTATCTAAAAATCCAAACAACATAGCTATATACCCAAAGAATTGTGCTAAAACAGAAAGATTAACAGCGTGCACTGTTTCTAAGTTCAAGATGGGAATGTAAAAAATCTGAGAAAGCATAAGGAAGGATATTGAAAAAATTATCCAAAAATCAATATCTTCATACTTCCAATTCTTTTTCCAGATATATCCTACTAAAGATATTCCAAGTAGTATTAGACTAAGTACCGAGAAAGCTATGGACATATATTCTTCTGTAAAACCATTATTCATCTCAGAATATATAGCAAAACAAACTATTAAAACTATGAATATGAACGACCCCATTCTTCTAAACTTTTTCCTTTTCTCAGGATTATCTCCCATTTCCAAGAAACAACTGAAAAACAAGAGAAAAGAAAGAAGACACTTAGAAAGAATCATTCGTAGGGAATATATGCTATCACCAGAGGAGAAAAGAGCACCAAAATTCTCTATGGTCATTAACAAAGAGATAATATCTAAAACTCCAACACCAACAAGACCAAGTCCAAGTATGAAATATTGAAGAGAGTCTTTTTGAGCAGAGTATCTAAGCATTGATATTATTCCACTGAATATGGCAAAAATCCCAGAGATGAGTAGTACAAAATCTCTAAAATCCGTAAACCACTTTAATTCTCCTACGAATACTGCAAAAAGAAGGAAGGAGGCATTTGCTATCAAAAGAAGAAGAAACTGTTCCTTAATATGTTTAGAAGGTAAAGCTTTTTTCATTATGTTGATATCATAATTTAAAACATATACTTAGTAAATGATAGTGTTACGCTTCTCTCTGCATAGGGGGCACATACAGTAACATTTCCATGTCCATCTTGGACAATGTAATAGCCAGTGCCATTTACAGACCTATTTTCAGGATCAGAAGGTAATGAAACTATTCTTCCTCCCCCTTCACTTCCTTGTACTATCAAATTTAGGTTAACAAGTCCTGAACAATCATATGGACCGGTCTTGCATATTTCATTGCCTACTTGCATGCATTCTTCACTGACAGGGATTTCTTTGGGAATTTCCCCATGCTCCTTAGAATATGAATACACAGAGGAAAGAATCATTGAAATATCAGCTTCTCTTTTAGAATTCCTATTTTCAGAACCTTCTTTGTTAGGATTAAAAAACAGATAGATTAAGCATCCAACGACAACAAAGGCCGAAATTACGACCATTATGTCCAATATTGAGAATTTGTTTTTTGAATTTTCACTCTCTTTTACAAAAATTGGTGCTTGTAGTGGACGACTAAGGGAAATACTCCCCAGATTAAAGATTTCAGGTTGTTCATTTTTTTCCATAATGAATAAATATACAGGAGTTTTTCTGCAAGTGCTAGGAGAGAGAAGAAAAAAGAATAAACAAATGCCTATAGTTTGATAATAGAAAAATATAGTAATACTGATTTACAGAAACCCTTTTCCATTCGATGTTTTTTAAGCACAGAAAAAATTATCCACACTCAATTAAAATTGTGGATTATGTATAACATGTGGAAAATAAAATAGAAGACGGAGGGAGAGGGATTCGAACCCCCGATCCAGAAACCTGGATAGAGCTTTTCGAGAGCTCCCCTTTCAGCCACTCAGGCATCCCTCCTAAAAGTTATACAAACTACAAACAAACTAAACCTTCTCCAAAGGAATATACTCTCCGTAAGTAATCCTGTCTATCCTACCCTGCTTCCTAATATCCTTGTACAACAGCTTATCCTGCAGTAAAAGAAAAATTGCATCCTTATCCTTTTCAGAAGTTAAAAGAAACAAAACCTTTGGAACATTCAACCTTGTTTCAATAATCAATGAGTAATATGGAGAATCTTCTTTCTTACAGAAATAGAAGGAATCAAGCATATACCATTCAAATAACCTACCATATGACTCTATTCCCCTCTTTGTAATCTTGTTCTTGATAGTTACAGGTTTTGTAATTCCAGACACATAAACCAAAAACAGAAGAGCTATTACAGAAGCCATCATCAGATAATGTCTCAAAATAGCCAAAAGGAGTATTAACACAAGAGAAAGAGCTACAACAAATAGAAAATTCTTGTCACTAAACTTAACTTGATATCTTTCTGGTGCTTCCCATTCAAAAAGCTTAATGTTCTGAACAACTTTCTTCTGTTGCAATTTATCTTTTTCAAGTTTTGCACTCTTCTCTATAATTGCCTTCCTTCTTTTGTCCTTCATTTCTCTAATAGCATTCTTCTTTGCTTCTGCCACAGCCTTTTCTTTTTCTCTCAAACTTTTCTCCCCAGAGATCACATCATATATCTTTTCAAGGCTTTTCTGCTCTTTTTCCATAGCGTTATGATACTACAAATATCAATATTAATACAAGAATAAGCAGAGGAATCCCCAAGATCCAATCAAGAATATGAAATAGATGTAGGAGGAGGACAGCTAAAAGACCAAAGGAAACTATACAAGATATTTTCAGAGAAATTTTAATAATCTCATTATGACTAAGTTCCTTCCTAAAAAAGATACAAAAAAGATATACAGCAATACTTAAGAAAGAGAAAACAAAAAGAAGAAGAAGGAGAATAGCTACGGATACATTGATAATACTAATATTTCCCACTTCATCAAACGGTAAAAAAGATGGATTTGAGGATAGATAATACAAAAAGCATACAGAAAAAATTAGTAAAAAGAGATTGCTGAATACGAATTTCATAATTTTTAATACTCTGAGCTAAAAGAAACACACATACAATTACTAAGATAGTATGAATTAAATTTAGCTATTTTAACAGTAATGAATATCTTGATTATAGAGAATTCGGGAACATTAGCACAAATAATTTCTAAAACATTAGAATCCTATGGATATCATACAACTCTTGATAATGAGGACTTTGAATCAAAAAATTTAGTAAAGAAAGGAATCTTTGATTTTGTAATAATAAATACGAACCTTGGAGATAAAAAGAGTTTTGAAATACTGGAATATATAAGGGAGAAGAAAAAGGATATCAAAGTTCTTGGAGTATGCAATAAGGGAAATTGGACAGAAAAAGTTCAGTTTTTGAATAAAGGAGGAGATGATGTTCTAACCTACCCATTCCCTATGCAGGAATTGTTAGCCAGAATTCAAACTATTATGAGAAGACCTTCGGGATATATGGATAAAAATTTGTATATAGGCAAGTATGTTTTAGATGTTGATAATAGGACTGTATATGAAGGAAATTCAGAGATAAGCGTGAGAAAGAAAGAGTATGATCTGCTCGAATATTTAGTAAGAAATAAGGACAGGGTGATTTCTAGATGTGAACTTTTAGATCATGTCTGGGACTACAGAGAATATGTTGGCTCAAACACAATAGATGTACATATAAAGAGACTGAGAGATAAGCTCCATGATAAAAATATCATAGAGACAGTACACGGAATAGGTTATAAGGCCAAAAATACAAAAAAGAAAAACTAAAGCATCATTGGCATAACAAGGTGTACGAAGCTATCATCTCCATCTATTTTGAAAACACCCGGTCTTGTAGCTTCAGAACACTCAAATATAATGTCTTCACTATCAATATGCATAAGTACATCGTTTAGAAGTTTTGCACTAAATGCTATTCTTATGCTATCGCCTTCAACTTTACATGGAAGATTACTTTGATTTTTTCCTAAATCACTTTGAACTGCAGACAAAAGGATTCTATTCTCATCAGAAGAAATATCTAAAATCATCTTATTTCCAAGAACTGACCTAGCAATAATATTTATTATCTTAATAGAATTAAGAAAATCACTTTTTTTCAAAAAACATCTAGTCTTATATCCAGTAGGAATTATCTGTCTATATTCAGGAAATTCCCCATCTATAACACGAGAAATTAAATCAACATCAGCGAACCTAAACAAAACCTGATTCTTGTCATCTATGGTATAAATACGAACAGATCCTTCATCTGTATCCAGCGCAGATATAATATATGAAAGTTCCAATAATGCTCTAACTGGAACAAGAAAGCTCTTTTTTGGAGATCCTTTTGCTATTTTTACACTCTGCCTTGAAAGCCTCAAACCATCAGTGGATACAAAATATGCAATTCCATCATCTATTTCTATCTTCACACCAGTTAAAACAGGCTTAATATCATCTGTAGCAGCAGCAAATGCAACTCTATCAACAGCAGTAACTAAGTCCTCTTTTTTTATTTCAACTAAGGGTTCATCTTTTTCAACAGAAGGAATAATTGGAAAATCTTCAGCAGGCATAGTATTAAAACTTGCACTATTATTCTCAGTAGAAATATTAAAATTTTCTTTAACAACCTCTACATCAACCTTTTCTTCAGGGATTGAATTAACAAACTCTGCAAGTTGTTTAGCTGGAACAGTAACAACTCCATCTTCTTTAATATCTGCCCCTATCCATGTAGTAATACTTAATTCTAAGTCAGTAGTTTTAAGAATCAGTTTTCCATCTTTGCTTTCAAAGGAAACATTACTCAATATTGGAAGACCAGGTTTAACAGCTACTACCCTACTTACTATGTTTAGATATTTTGAAAAAGTATCTTGGTTACAAGAGAATTTCATTTTTTTTACAACTAATCTTAATTATTTAAGCAGTTTAGGAATTATTCTATCTCATTATACAAAAAATCATAGAGATTGTATCTTCCTTCTATATTTTATTAATTAAATAATAATAGTTTAAGTAATAGTATATGTGGATATGTTTATATCAATTAAATTTTATTAAAAATGTCTTTTCCTTAAGATATTTTTTACTCAAAAACCTATGTGTATATCTCATACCTTAAAAATCCTTTACTTATGTAAAAAATCCTTATATTGAACTAATAATTTATGTGGATTTCTTTTTGGATAACTTATGATTAATTCCTAAATACTGTGTATATCCTTTTTTAAAGTAAATGCCTTTTTAACAAGATCTTTACGTAAATATTACGTTTCTTTTATGTGGAAAGACCCAAAGTTTCCATTCTATTATCAACGACATATCCACATAATTATCCACTTATGCTTTTAATGTTCTTATACACATATTTATCTTTTCATCTAAAGACTTATTTGTTTCTCTTTCTTTTTCTATCTTCTCAAATGCGTGAATTACTGTAGTGTGATCTTTCCTATTCACCTCTTTTGCCACCTTTTCTAATGGAAGCTCTAGCTCTTTTCTTAAAATATACATAACTATCTGCCTACATTGTGCAACATAGGCTGTTCTTCTATTACCTTTTATTTCCGACGGCTTTACATCAAATACATCTCCCACAACAGAAATAACTTTTCCTGGCGTTATTCTTTTCCTTTTGTAATCCAAATCTATTTGTAAAATCTTTGAAACATCTTCTTCAGTAGGATTAATTCCTAGTTTTGATAATGATGCTACCTTTGTTACTGCACCTTCGAGTTCCCTTATATTATTCTCTATATTCTTTGCTATCATTTCTATGTAGTTTTCTTGTATAGAAAGATTTTTTTCTTCGAGTAACTGTTTTACGATTGCTATCCTCGTTTCATAATCTGGGGCTTGTATATCAGCAACCATTCCTCCCTCGAATCTGGTTCTTAGTCTATCTGTAATATTTCTTATCTCCTTGGGTGGTCTATCGGAAGCAAGTACTATTTGTTTATCAGCTTGATACAGGGTATTAAATGTATGGAAAAGTTCCTCTTGTGTTCTAGGGTATGATTCTACAAATTGGACATCATCTATCATTAATAAATCTACTGCTCTGTATTTGTTTCTGAAGTCTTCATTCTTTTTTGTTCTTATGGCTTCAACCATTTCATTTAGAAACTGCTCTATTGATACATACACTACTTTTTTATTTGGATTCTTCCGTATTGTCTCATTTCCTATTGCCTGCATAAGATGGGTTTTTCCTAAACCAGTATTTCCGTAGAAAAAAACAGGATTGTAAGCCTTTCCTAAATCTTCTACTACTGCTTCTGCTACTGCCTCTGCAAGTCTATTGCTTGGTCCTACAACAAAATTGGAGAAGAGATATTTAGGATTCAAATGTGATTCTTCGAGTTTTTTTGACAAAAAATCATTCTCTTTTTCAGCTTCGGAGAAGAGGGTTACAGACTCATTAGAAGTTGGATCATGGTATTCATATTTGCTCTCCTTTTTTTGATTCTGCTCTTCCCTTATATTTATCTCTATTTCAAAATTCTGACCACTAGCCTTGTAAAGTGCCTGTTTAAGTGATGCTTGGTAGTCTCTCATAATTTTTTCCTTTTTGTATGCAGAACCACAGGACAAGTGCACCACTCCGTTACTGATATCTTCAATATATGAATCATTGAATACTGCTAGAAAAATTCTGTTAGTGATCATTAGTTTCAGATGTTCCTTTGTTATCTTCCAAAGTTCATCTACATCTATTTCACTTTGTGCTTGCTGCTTCTGTTTTAGTGTATCTATATAGCTGTTAAACTCTGCTTTTTGCATGGTAAAGCTAAAACAATATTATTTTCTTGGAGGCAGTTTGTTCGGGCAGTCTATGGCCGATTGGGACTTTACAAGATTATATTGGTTTTTGCGGTGATGTGGATATCTATTTTTTGACTGTACAAAACCTTCGTTAGAGAAAGGATTTTAGCTTTTTGAAATAGGCTCTAATTATTTTAGATATGAATTAAATCCTATTAAAATATGTTTGGATTTTAGCGTGAGTGACAGCTTTGTTAGTGGTGTGATATAATCAGGCTGATTTTGTATATATATACATTAAAAATTATGAAGAGAACATATCAGCCAAATAACATGAGAAGGATAAAGAAGCTTGGTTTTAGAGCGAGAATGAAAACTCCTGGCGGAAGAAATGTAATCAAAAGAAAAAAGAAGAAAGGAAGAAAAGTGTATTCCGTTTCTGAGGAGTACAAACTTTTGAGGAAAAAACATAAAAAAAGTTAAAGTATTATGATACCTAAAAGGTACAGGCTTCCTGCACAAGATTTCAAGCGTGTGTATAGAGATGGAAAAAGAATCAAAGGAAAGTTTGGTATGCTTATTTGGAGTGAAGATAATTCTTTGTCATCTCCCCTATTTGGTTTTGTAGTGAACAAGAAAATAGGGAATTCTGTGAAAAGGCATAGGCTTGTTAGAATGCTTAGATCATTATCTGCAGATGCTATTAAAGAGTTTCAACTTGATGGTGTGGGAATTCGTTTTGAATATATTGCCTTTTGTTTTCCTGATAGTTTTTCTTCATTAAAGAGTGAATTTCTTAGTCAGGTAAAAAGGGCATGTTTAAAGTGAGTGGAGTTTTGTGAAATGGTTAAAAGATTTTTGCTTTATATCATAAAGGGGTATCAAAAAACATTTTCATATGATCATGGTATTGCTGGGAGAGCTTTTCCAAATGTTAGATATTGTAGATTTGTTCCTACATGTTCAGAATATGGTTACGAAGCAATAGATAAGTATGGGGTTATTAAGGGAGGTTTTTTGACTGTGAGAAGAATACTAAAATGTAATCCTTGGAGTAAGGCTAGGAGGTACGATCCTGTTCCTTAGCCAATATTTATGGTATATTCCAAAAGATTTTATATTTGAATTTATCAGTAATATTCTCATGTTTGCGTTCATTTGGAATAATTTGCTCTACTACCCTGCTCTCAATTTTATAGTCTTCTTGAGTTCCATATTGTGGAATAACTTGGGTTTGGCAATTATTGTTATAGCAATAATCTTTAGGTTGCTTCTTCTTCCTTTAATGAAAAGGCAGAATGAGATGATGAAGAAAATGTCTTCACTTAAACCTCAACTTGAGGCTTTGCAGAAAAAATATGCAAATAACAAAGAGAAATTATCACAGGAACAGGTGAAGTTGTACAGGAACGTTGGGTATAATCCTTTAGGTTGTCTAGGAATTTATCTCCCTCAATTGCTTATTCTTTCAGTGCTTGCCAGCGTTATAAGGAATGTTTCTACTGGAAATCTTCAAGGAATATATCCTTTTGTTAAGGATTGGTTCGCAGGAGGAGGAGATGTTGTTCTTAGTCCGAATTTTCTTTTTTGGGATCTAACAAAGTCCTACAGTCAAATATCAAATGAATTTGGAATGTTTGCTACTGTTTCCTTGATGTACCTTTCATTATGTATCTTGGTAGGTGTTTTTCGGTATTTGATGTCAAAGTTTACTACATTAATGAATAATCCTATGCAGTCTTCTCAGGCAAAGAAGACAAAGAAGAAAAAAGCTGGTGAAGAGCCAAGCTTAGAGGAAATGTCTAAGAAGATGACGAATATGACAATGTTATTCCTTCCTGCATCCACTGTGTTTATTGCCGCAGGGACTCCTTCTGCTTTGAGTATATATTGGATAGTTCAATCTTTTATGTTGTTAGTGCAATATGCAATATTGGATTGGGATAAGACAAAAAAGGGTGTTCAAAATATTCGCACTATTGTTAAGGAGAAGAAAAATCATAGTCCAAAATAGGAGGTTTATGATGGTTACTTTGACTTAAATTTATTACTATTTATTTATGAAAGATAAAGAATTGCTTAAAACGGCAGAAAAGGAAGTTCAGAAACTCTGCTCGCTGCTTGATGTAGACTGTGATGTTAATGTAACCTTGGACAAAGGAGAAAATGACATAAGATATATAAAGGTAGTTTTTGATGGGGAAGATTTGGGATATATGATTGGAAATAGAGGGAGGCATCTTGATTCTCTTCAGTTTCTACTTCAAATTCTTTTGGGAAGGAAATTAGGTGAAGGTGAGGATTTTAGAGTATTTGTAGATGTTGGCGGATATAGGAAGGAGAAGGATTCTAAGCTTGAGGAGATGGCTTTGCAGAAAGCTGATGATGCCAGAATCCTTGGAGAAAGGGTTGAACTTCCTCCTATGAAGCCATCTGACAGGAGAATTGTTCATTTAGCCTTAATGAAGTTTGATGATATAAAAGCAGAAAGTGAAGGAGAAGGAATGGATAGGCATATTGTCATAACTCCTTTGAAAGTGAGTGAATCATAGAATATGCTAAAATAATCCTAGATGCTTAAAGATATCTTTAGTAAAAAAAATTATCCTTTTTTAATCCTTGATGTCTTTTTGCTTTTTTCATGTTTCTTTTTTGTAGACGATTCTTTTGGGAGATTCCTTTTCTTGTTTTTTTCTATTCTACTGTACATTTTTTTAAGTTATTATCTTAAAAATAGAATTGTATCCTCTCTTTTGTATATATTGATTACTCTTCCCTTTAACATCACATATCAACTTCCTCAGATAGTTAAAATCCTTGGTTCAACATTTACATTGTATGATGCATATGTGAATGGTGTTTCAGTAAATTATCTAATACCGACCGTGTCTATAGTTGATTTGGGATTTTTCATATTGCTCTACTCTCTTATTTTTTCTAATAGTATTTCCTTTAGCAGAAGAATAATTTCAAAATATCGTTTTTGTTTTTTCATGATCCTTCTATTTTTTGGAATTAGTCTCCTTTTTAATATGAGTGTACTTCAGGTCATTCATACATTTAGAATTTTAGTGTATTTGTTTGCTTTCATATGGTGTATTCACTGGATAATTGAAAATAGGAGGGTATTTAGTAAGAAGATAAAGACTTATTTTTGGCTTGTTATCTTTGTTCTTGTTTGTATACAGGGAAGTTTGGCTTGTATGCAGTTTTCAAAAGGAGTTTCTCTAGGTTTGAATTTCTTGGGAGAATCTAATGTTGTATCAGGGATGGCTGGTTCTAGTTTTATTGAGTTGGATAATAGATTATTTCTCCGAGGCTATGGAACTTTTCCTCATCCAAATGTTTTAGCAGGGTTTTTCCTTTTCTCTTTCCTTTTTTCCTTAACAATGTGTTTAAGGGAAAAAGGTCTTCTACGGGTTTTAGGTAGTATCTCTATGGTTGTTTCTATAGTCTTTTCTGTTTTTTCTTTTTCAAGAGTTGCTATTTTTTTGATTGCTTTTGATTGTTTTGGAATACTTGGGGGGAGGATCTATTCACGGTTGTTAAAAGGGAAATCCTTCTCTATGTACTTTGTTCCTTTAGAATATTTATGTGAGAGGTTTGCAAATATTTTTAATTCAGGAGATAGGAGCTTTTCTGAAAGGATAGAGTTAGTGAAATGTTCTTTTAGAATTATTAAGGAAAATATTTTGTTTGGATGTGGACTTGGGAATTTTGTAAGAGCAATGGAAGGTTTTGTTCCTAGATCGAAGAATGGGATAATGATTCTTCAGCCTGTTCATAATATTTTTCTTCTTTCTCTGAGTGAAATGGGTATTTTTGGTTTTGTATCGTTTTGGTTTACGCTTGTAAAAGTTCTTTTTAGTGTAATTGAAAGATTCAATGTAATGGTATTAATGGTTATATTGGATATCTTAGTTGTGGGATCTTTTGATCACTATCTTTTAGATCTTCCTCAGGGTCTTGGTTTATTTATTCTTTTGCTTATGTTGTGTGTAGTTAATTCTTTTGAAAGAAATAAAAGAAATAGCAGGAAAAAATATATTTAATTCCTCTACTCTACTTTGTCTGCTGTCTGCATTGTTTGTGGAGCCAAGTAATCTTTGTACTTTTCTAATTCCAGTTTTCTTTCATCAAGCAATTCTTTTGCTTTAGAATGAGATATATTGAATGATTTCCATTTTCCATTATTTTCTTGCCCTAAAGTTTTATGATATATACAGTTTGCAAAATTAGCCTTAGTAGTTTCATCCTGTGAATCAAGTATTTCTATGGTAGATGGAAGTGCATCATCTGAGAGGTAGCAGAGGTAATCAGTGTCTAGTTTTTTAATTTTGTCTGCATTTCTAATATTGTAATCAGCTATAAAAGCATCAGGGTTTAGAATATTCATTGAGAAAAGGAAAAGTAGTACAGATATGGAAAGCTCCAGTGCAAAAGTTTCTTCTTTTGTTTGTTTATGAATTTTGTAGAATAGCATTCCAAGAACTAATGCCAATAGGAGTATAAAGGCATGGCTGTATAGTCTTAGGGTTGTAAGTCCATATGCTTGCTCATAGAGAGATAAACGAACTATTGCTGAGTACATAATTATCATCACTTGTATTATCAGTATTGATGCGAGAGTCTTAAATATTTTTTTGTGTTCATTTTTTCCTTTTTCTGTGTATTTGTCAGTGAGGAAAAGCACTAGGAAAGAAATAACTGCAACTGCTATCAGTTCAAAGAATCCTCTTCTAGCATATTCAGAATATGTGAATCCTTGTGATGATATATTCTCTTCTCCTCCAAAGAGGTATGCCAATTGTATGATTATGAAGAGAAGGAAGAGAACATTTATAGATGCAAGGAGAATTGAAGTTTCTATGTGTCCTAGATTAATTTGTTTTGGGATTTTGTCTTTGTCTTGCCCTTTAGTAAAGATATATGAATATGCTCCCATGAAGATTAGGGTTACTGTCAGTATTATGAAAATTTGAGCTACAGTTTCTTGTGTAATGTGAATAGTTATTATTTCTGAAAGGTATTTTCCGAAGATGAGATCTGCAGATGAGAAAAGGAGTATGAAAATGATCAGTATTGGGATTGTTATTAAAATTCCTCTGATTATTTGTGGAAGTTTGTTTCCTTTATATGTAACGGATGAAAATAGCTTTGATACAGTTTGTCCCAAGGGTAGGATGAATTTGAATGGTAGGAATATTGTTTTTATGTACTCATTTGTTAGAAATTTCTTAAGGGGCTTATGAAAGGATATTTTTGCGATAAGGAGAAGTATAAAGAGGGGGGCCATGATATTCAGGAATGTAAGCAGTGAGCTTGAACGGATAAAGACCATAGTGCTGAAAAATATGAGTGGGACCAAGAGTATGGTAACCTCGTTGTTTAGTTGTTTCTTTAGAATTTTTGAGAGAGAAAATAATGCTATTAAGATCAGCAGAATATATATGAAAAAAGATATGCCCAGTGGGGTATCAAAGAAGAGATAGTTGAAAATTATTCCTAGAGTTAACGATGTAGAGGAGATGAGCAATGCTTGATGTTTTTCTTTTTTATCATTTTTTTGCTTTTCCATATTAAGAAAATATCACAAACTATATTTTTTTGCGATTGGGTAAGTTAAAGTGGAAGTTGGCGGAGAGAGTGGGATTCGAACCCACGGTATGATTTCTCATACGCTCGCTCTCCAAGCGAGTCCTTTCGACCACTCAGGCATCTCTCCTTCTCTGGCGTACCTGGTCGGAATCGAACCGACAACCTACTGCTTAGAAGGCAATTGCTCTATCCGATTGAGCTACAGGTACACATTCAGGTCTGATTCTAACAGGAAATGACAGTAAAATAAAGATTAGAAGGTCTCTTTAACCTCTATAAGTATTCCTCCCTGTTTCTTTGGAAAGTATTTTAATCTCTCTGGAAAATTTTTTGGATTAAATTCAACTTCTGTTTCTTTTTCAGAATATGACAAGCTTTTTAGATATTGATTACCATCTTTCCAAGACATCTTTCTGAGTTGAGATATTATCTCTTCTTTGTTTATCTTTGGTTTAACTGATGCTTTAGCTGTAAGTTTAACTTTAACTCCATTGTTATCATTTTGTATTACCGTTATCTCCTTAGTTACATCATCTCCAAGGGTCAATTCTAAATTATTTTCGTTCTCAAATAGATTCTTTTCCTCTGCCTCCTTCTTTAACAGCTCTGCTATTCCATTATCAAACCCTTCTTTCATATAAAAAGTTGCTGTAGTCCTTATCTTGAGGGAAAGATCAACTTGATCAGCTTCTTCTCCAACCTTTTTGCTTGTTTCTATGCTGTTGCTTATTACCTCACTTGTTAAAGATTCTGGTATCAATTCCCATGTGCCTCCTGATTTATCTTTCATCTCTCTTTCTCCCTCCTCATAGGCACTTTTCTTCAACCCCTCTACTCCGCTATTTACATCTCCTTGTGTCAATATTCTATACTCCTTCTTGTTACCTCCAGTGATCTCTTTGGAAGAGCTACCGTAAACTTTTTCTGATTCAAACCCTTGAACTACGAAGAATGTTCCCATTGGGAGGTTATATTCTTCTCCAACTTCAGAAGCAGTAATATTTACCTCTGCTATTTGATTGCATTCTATCGTTATTGCAGAGTCAGTGTTGTAAGATTTTCCTTCATTTTTAGCTGTTATGGTAGTTCCTGCTGGGATTTGTATTGGATCTATATCTTTGCATCCTTCTGTATTTTTGAATGTTAGTCTAACAACTCCTTTTGCTTTGTCCCCTTTGTATGCAGTCCCAGTGGCACTTATCGTCGTAGAACTGCTTTTCTCAATATTCTCTTTTTTAATTGGTATTTTTAAATTTTGAAAATCTATCTCTTTGATATTTTCATTTCCTTCAA
This sequence comes from Candidatus Dojkabacteria bacterium, assembly GCA_035370505.1. GTDB lineage: Bacteria > Patescibacteriota > Dojkabacteria > SC72 > SC72 > UBA5232. The sequence goes on from DAOOVU010000001.1 coordinate 14,356, forward strand.
ATACTTTTTCTATACTGACTTCCTTCCCTTTTATGTATATATTGACTCGGACAAATGGTGCTGTGAAATAATAGACGACTGCAGAAAGTATTGCTACAAGAACTATGCTTATTAACACGATAGGGTAGATTTTGTTTGAGGAAAATCTTGTTTTTAAGCTGGCAAAGAAATTTTTTATTTTTGGAGATAATGGATTCTTTCTTTGCCCTCCTTTTGTTTTGTGATTCATTGTTGAGAAAGAAATTTCTTTTGAATCATCTATTTCATTAGTATTTTCATCTTCATATGTGATTGGTATATCTTTATCTACTGCTATTAAAAAATCATCATTTTCGTTTTCTTTTTGTTCCTGTTCTTGTTCCTTCGCACTTTTTCTCATTGCTTCATCTATTCTTTTTTGAAAATCGGAAATATCTGATTTCTGCTGAATATTTTGATCTTGATTCTGCTCTTTTGCTTGTTGCGCAGGTGCAGAAGGAGGTTTTTTCTCTTGAGAAAGTCTTTTTGCTCTGTTAATTTCTTCATCTTCCCACATATCTTCAGTTGGAAGATTAGGAGATTCTGTGACATACAGCCCTGCAAGGGTTGCATTTCTCACACCTGTTGGATTCTTGATTATTTGTGTAATCAAGAGTTTTTCCCTTTCATCTGCAGTTTCTAATATTACTCTTAGATTTATAGGGCTTATGAGTAGATCAGAATCTTCAGCAAATGTAAGCACAATTCTTTGGTTAACTGTACTGACTATTGCAGATACAACATCTGTAATTTCATCCTCTTTGTTTACAACTATTTTTGTTATTTTCTTGTTTGTCTCCATCAGATTTTTTTCCTGTTGATATCATACACAAACTTAGCCAAAGATGCGGGAGTTATGTCAAAAAGATGCTTAAGCTCTCCACTTGTATCCGTGATGTTTTCCAATTTCTCTGGTGTAAAGAAGTCAATTTTAGGTACAACTGGAAAACGGGAGAATTTCTTCCATGGGAATTCAATCATAACTTCTCGTATTTCTGGGAGCAAAGCTCCTCCTCCGCATAGATATATTTGCGTTGGAAATGAATCTATATCATCACAGTAGTCCAGTGCTGACTTTAATGTCTTTAACCAAAGTTTCGCTACTGGGTATACTATGGCCTGTACCTGTCTTGATAATTCTCTGTTTAATTCTTTTTTGGAATATTTTAACTTTCTCTGTTCTGCGAACCTGTAATCGAGATTGAGTACTTTAGCTATCTCTTTAGTAAAAGTTCTCCCTCCAAATGCAAACATTTTTGTTTCTGCGACACTTCCTTTTTCAACTATGGCAATATCTGTTGTTCCTCCTCCTATATCTATGAAAATAGCAGAGAAGTCTCTATTTGATGAGCCAGAGTATGCTCTTGCAACAGCAAAAGGTTGTGCAACTATTCCTATTACATTCATTCTAAGGTCTGATGCAACTTTCTTTAATGCTTCTACATATGTTTTTGGTGCGAATGAGGCATAGTAGTTTAATTTTACATCTCTTCCTTTATATCCAACGAGTGAATCTACAGGCATTCCCCCTATTTCTAGTCCTGTTCTTGTAATATGAAGTATCTCTATATCTTCATTTGTCAAACCTATTCTTTGACTTAAATCTTCCTTTCCACTTGTCCCTATCTTTTGTTCTATTTGAGAGATTATTTTTCTTTGCTCTTTTTCCGTAACCTCCTTTTCGTAGTTTTCCTCTCTTTGATAGTTAACTACTATGGATACTCCTTGTATATATTCTCCAGCTATACCCATCACGACATTTCTTGGCATTTGATCTGGAGTCAACCTTTGAGTAATTGAAGAAATAGATAATCTGCAGTTTTCTAAAACAGTATCAAGATTTGTAATAATTCCACTTTTCATTGCATGCTGTTGTTGTTCTATTCTCGATATTTTTTTAATCTCAACTCCTAAATCGTTTGTGGAAAAAAGAATACTTTTAAGAAGTTCAGTCCCTATATCTAATGCGACTATATTTTCATCTTTGCTTATGGACAAAGAACCAGACTTTTTGAATAAAGGCAGATTTAACATAGTGACAGTATACCATATTTGTATTTTGTTAGAAGAGTTTCTACATTACATCTACTAAAATAATCGGTTCTCTTTCAGTCTTTCTGTAGATCAACTTTCCTAGGTTTTTCTCGAGCTGTGTTTTCAATTCTTTCTCGTCTGCCTGTTCAATGTCTTTTTGTGAATTAAGCCATTCTCTATGTGTATCAAAAATACAGTTTTGTATCTCTTTCAAAAGCTCATGTGAATGTTTAAAGTATATGAATCCTCTGGAGAGGAATCTTGGCTTTCCTATGATTTTTTTAGTATTAGCACTTAGGTTTAATATTACTGTAAATACTCCAAACTCGGAAAGTTGTTTTCTATCCTTCAGAACTATATCTCCTATATCACCTACTCCTAATCCGTCAATGAGAATTGGTTTTGATTCAATTTTCTTTCCTCTCCTCCAAGATCTTCCATCATACTCCCACATTTGTCCATCATCGGTTAGGAATATGTTGTTTTTATTAAATCCCCACCTTTCAAGATTTTGTTTGTTAAAATATCTAAAGGTTAGAGATCCATGGATTGGCATTATATATTTTGGCTTTATCATGTTTACCATTGCCCTTATATCTTCCTGATTCCCATGTCCAGTCGAATGTATTTTCAGATTTACAGTGTCTTTCATTAGATCTGCTCCGAGAGCAATTATTCTATCAGTCATCTTTTCTATTTTGCTGATATTCTCAGGAATTTCAGAAGATGACATTATTACTAAGTCTCCTTTTTTTATCTTTATGGTTCTATGTTCATTGAGTGATATTCTATTTAATACTGCAAATCTTTCTCCTTGACTTCCTGTGCATAGAATTAAGATTTTCTCATCAGGATATTTATTAAGATCCTTATCTTTAATGAAGATATCATCTTCAACATTGATATAGCCATTATTTCTCGCAATGGTAATCGCTTGATCTAAACTTCTTCCTGCCAAAAGTACTTTTCTGTTTGTTTTTTTGGCTATCTCTATGACAGAGTATAGTCTTGTTATTAGGGAAGAAAACGCCGAAAGGATTATTCTCCCAGGGTAATTGGATATGACCTCTTCTAAATTCTTTGAAACTTCAGTTTCAGACGGTGCTTTTCCTGGAACAGTTGCATTAGTGCTTTCTATTAGTGCTAAATCTACTTTCCCTCTTAAACTGTGAAGCTTTTGATAGTCAGAAAGAGGCTCATTCGCTGGTTTTACATCAAATTTAAAATCTCCTGAAAAAAACAGATTCCCTTTTGGACTCTCCAAAAATATAGAAAAAGCATCTGGAATACTATGGTTTATGCCTATGAATGAAGCTTTGAAGTATTTTCCAATATTTATCTGAGAGTTTCTGTCTACTCCATATATTTTTACCTTGTCTTCCATTTTGTACTCTTTCATCTTTAACTCTATGAGGGATTTCGCAAATCCTCCAGCATATATCGGAGGATATCCCAAATCAGGAAGCATCCATTTTAAGGCACCAATATGATCCAAATGTCCATGGGTTATCAATATTGCCTTAATATATTGCTTATTTTTTTTTAGATATCTTGTATTAGGAATTAAATAATCAATTCCATACATTTCCTGTCCAGGAAATGAATAACCAGCATCTACCACAACAATCTCATCTTTGTATTGGACAAAATTGCAATTTCTTCCTATTTCTGTAGTTCCTGATAGTGTGCATAGCTTCAGTACATCTCTGTTATCTCTCTCTTCTTTCATCTTTGTTAAATAATAATCAACTATTCAAATATCTGCAGATTATACCATAATCCAAAAATATGCTTTATGTTTTGCTTTGTAATAGCTATTTGTTATTGATATAATGCAAAAGATTTCAAATATGGAAAGAAATATACCAAAAACATTCGATTCAAAAGAAAATGAATCAAAAATATATGAACTTTGGGAGAAATCTGGATATTGTAATCCAGATAATATGAGGGATTATTTAGAAAAGAATAATTTGGAAGTAAAACATTCTTTTACGATTACTCTTCCTCCACCGAATGCTAATGGGAATCTTCACTTAGGGCATGTATGTGGATATTCTTTCCACGACTTAATTGGAAGGTATATGAGAATGACAGGGCATCCGGTTCTGCTTCTCCCTGGGAAAGATCATGCTGGGATTCAAACAGAATCTGTTTTTACAAAAGTTTTAGAAAAAAGAGGATTGGACAAAAAGAAAATGGGAAGAGATGCATTCTATGAGGCTACATACAAATTTTGTATGGAAAATATTGAAAATGCTAGGGAGCAGGAAAAAAGGATAGGTTTGTCTGCTGACTATTCTAGGGAACTCTTTACGCTTGATCCTAAGCTCACAAAAATAGTGTATGAGACTTTCTACAAGATGTTTAAAGAAGGTTTGGTGTATAGAGATAAGAGGATTATAAATCAATGTCCAAACTGTAAAACGGCTCTTGCAGATGTTGATACAGAGCATGAAGAAAGAAGAGGAATTTTTGCTTACATAGTGTATCCATTTGTTGATGAAAATGACAGGAAGCTTGCGAAGAAGATGTTTGGTGTAGAAGGTATAACTGTTGCCACAACAAGGCCTGAAACTATGCTTGGAGATACAGCTGTCGCAGTAAATAGTAAGGATGATCGATACAAGGATTTTGTTGGGAAGAAGGTTCTTCTACCAATTGCAAACAGGGAGATTCCAATAATTGCAGTTGATGATGTTGATATTAATCTAGGAACTGGAGCATTAAAGGTTACTCCTGCTCACTCTCCGATAGATTTTGAGATAGGGAGAAAAAATAATTTAGAAATAATTAATGTGATAAACGAGGAAGGGAAGATGGATGGTAATATTCCAGAAAGATTTAAGGGTATGGGAACAGTAGAATGCTCTAAGGCATTATGCAGAGAGCTTGAGGGACTTGGTTTGCTGGTAAAGATTGAAAATATTAAACATGATGTGGCAGTGTGTGAAAGATGTAAAACTCCTATCGAACCAATTATTTCCAATCAGTGGTTTTTGAATGTAGAACCTCTTGCAAAGGAAGCATTGAAAAGTATAAAAGAAGGTGAAGTCAAAGTTATTCCCTCTGGTCAGCAGAAGGCATTAGAATATTTCTATGAAAATATTCAGCCTTGGTGTATCTCTAGACAGCTCTGGTGGGGTCAAAGAATTCCTGTCTGGTACAGTGGAGGGAAAAAATTGTATGACTGGATTCTTGAGAATAAAGGGAAAAGTGTTGAGGAATACGAGAAAGAAACAGGTTTGAAACCTAAGGGTACTGGAGAGATATTTTTGGGAGAGACTGTGCCTCAGTCGAAAAATGGAGAAATTTGGGAGCAAGAAGAAGATGTTTTTGATACTTGGTTCAGTTCTGGTCAGTGGCCTTTTTCCACGCTAGGAGGTGTTGATGGTGAAGACTTTGCAAAGTATTACCCTACTCAACTGATGATTCATGGAAGAGATATTCTTTTTTGGTGGTCTGCAAGAATGATAATGATGGGGTTATATAGAACGGGAAAAGTACCCTTCTCTAAAGTATTTCTAACGGGAGTAATTTTGGCATCAGATGGATCTAAGATGTCAAAATCTAGAGGAAATGGAATTGAACCTGCACAGGTATTTGAAAGATACGGGGCAGATGCTCTGAGGCTTTGGTACTACAGTGATGCTCTTCCAGGTTCTAATGCTCCTCTGCGTGAGGAAAAAATTAAGGGAAACAGAAACTTCATAAACAAGATTTGGAATGCAAGTAGGTTTATACTAATGAATGTAGATGATTCTGAAATAGAGGCAATTGCATCGGTAAATGTGTTTAGTAGCGATAGAGTAAGAGAAAATCAAGAACATACAAAACAAGTTAAAAAATATATGGAGAAGTATAAGTTTAACCTTGGAGCAGAAAGTATTAGGGAGTTCTTCTGGCATACTTTTTGTGATAAGTGGATAGAGGAAATTAAAGTAGAAGTAAAAGATGAAGAAATAGGAAGTGAAAAAAGGATAAAGAAGCTTGCAGAACTTCTTTATCTATTAAAAGAGAATTTGAAGATAATGCATCCATTTGCTCCTTTTGTTACAGAAGCAGTTTGGCAAGAGTTGGTCAACTTGGGATTAGCAGATGGCCTTCTGTTTACGAAGCAGATTGATTAGAATCCTTTTGTATATTTACTTTTTTGAGTTTTTTTGATAGAATATCAGTGTAGGTCATTAAAAAAGCAAAAGAAAAGAGGAAAAATTGTATGGACAGTGAAGTTATCAAAAACTTCCTGAAGACAGTGGAGGTTATCTCCCTGTTTTATCAGGTTGATCCTGAAATTAAGAATCACAATTTTTTAAGGGATGATATTCGGATTAACCCTAATCATAGAACTTCAGAGGGTCTTTTCATTTATATGAATGATAGATTTCCAATTGAAGCGTATACACTATGGGGAGGGATTAATTGCTTTGATCCGATTATTGAGTCCTTCAGGATAGGAAAAACATTTGATTTTACCCCAATATTTAAAAAAGGGAGGAAAGCACTTGTTTACTATAGCCTTAATGGTACTTTGAAAAAGGAAGAAAGTGCTTTCTTGGAATTTGATGTTTTTCCAAAAAACGCTATGTTTCCATCTTATGTCTACCGAGGAAGAATGAACGGATATGAGCATTTCCTTAAAGAATGGGATGACTTATTATCTTGGGGATATAAGGAGGGAATATACTAAATTTGGATGAATTTGATGAAAAATATTTTAGGAGTCTTTCTCCAAAGGATACCAAGTCCAATACAAATGAGTTTTGATTTTGATGAATCTAATGATAAATAATTGATATTTATCATGGAAGAAGCTTGGTTGGTTTTTTACCAATTATTTTTATTGATAAGCCGAGCTTCTTCCTTCTTCTCTTTTGTTTTAACCTTCTATATATGTCCATTTTGTGTACTGTTGTATAATACTTATGTATGAATGATAAAAAAGTATATATAACTACGACTTTGCCGTATGTAAATGCAGAACCTCATATTGGTCATGCTTTAGAATTTGTTCAGGCAGATGCATCTGCTAGGTATTTTCGTCAAAAGTTAGGGAAGGAGAATGTTTTTTTTAATGTAGGCACTGATGAACATGGTTTGAAGATTTACAGGAAAGCTTTAGAAGAAAATATCTCTATTTATGATTTTGTTGATAAATATGCTCAAAGATTTGTTGATTATTGTAAATTATTTTTTGTTGATTATGATTTTTTCTACAGAACTTCTTCCAAAGAGCATGTAAAGGTGGCTCAGGAATTTTGGAAGAGGTGTGCAGATCATGGAGATATTTACAAAAAGAATTACAAGGGTTTGTACTGTGTTGGATGTGAGAGATTTATTACAGAAAAAGAATTAGTTGATGGAAAATGTCCAGATCATAATATTGAGCCAGAGCAAAGGGAGGAAGAAAATTACTTCTTCAGGTTGACATCATACAGAGAAAAACTTCTAAAATGGCTTAATGAAAATCCTGATTGTATCAAACCTAAATCTGCATTTGATGAATTAAAGAAAATAATTTCTGAAATAGAGGATATAAGCATATCAAGAGTGAAAGAAAATCTTCCTTGGGGAATTGATGTCCCAGGAGATGATTCTCAAGTTATGTATGTTTGGTTTGATGCTTTAACGAATTATGTAGGAGCAGTAGGTTTTGGAGAGGATGAAAGGAAACTTATGGAATGGTGGAAAAATTCCGTTCAGTTTTTTGGGCCTGATAACCTTAGATTTCAGGGAGCTATATGGCAAGGCATGCTTATGTCAGGAAATCTTCCAAATACGAAGAAACTTCTTAGACATGGAATGGTTTTGGCATCAGATGGAAGAAAGATGTCAAAGTCTTTGGGTAATGTAGTTTCTCCGTTTGAAGAGGAGAAAAAATATGGAGCAGAAATAGTGAGATTCTATTTGCTTGCAGGAATTTCAACATTTTTTGATTCTGCATACAGAGAAGAAGATCTTGTTAATATGTATAATGCAAGACTTGCTGATAATTATGGAAATTTGCTTAATAGAGTAATACATTTAGCGAATTCTACAGGGGTAAAGATTAATGATGAAGAAAATGTAGAAAAAACTTTTCTTGATGAAGTTAACAAGTATGAGTCTGAGATTAGTTCTTTGTATGAAGATTTCGAACTTTCTAGTGCGTTGGAAAAGGTAGATGAACTTGCTGATTTTGGGAATAAATACATTACGAAAGAGGAACCGTGGAGTAAGGGGTTAGAAAAAGGAAAGGTAGAAATAATACTAAACAATTTGAGTTATTTATTATCTGTTGTTACAAAGTTGTATTATCCTGCTATTCCAATCAGCAGTGCAAAAGCTGAAAAAGCGTTAAAGAATAGAGAAAAAATAATTCTTTTCAACAAACTTCAGCCTTTATGATATACTAAGATTGTACAAACTAAAACTGCTCAATGCTTACATCTAAAAAGGAACCACAATCAATAAACTTTTTGGAGCCTGTCTATTCTCCCTCGGATATTTGGTCGAAGGCCTATATTTGGCTCACAGATGTTGGAAAGTATCTACTGATAGGTGTCGAGCTTGTCGTTTTGGGTGTGTTTTTTTCTAGGTTTATCCTTGATAAAAAGAATAATGACTTAACAGAAGAAATAAATGATAAAACTGCTTTGCTATCAAATGAAAGTTGGAAGCAAAAAGATGCTTTATTTGGAAATTATCAATCTTTACTTACAGATGTTAGAAAAGTAAGAGAAAATCAAACAATAAATTCGACTATAATTAGTGACTTGATCAGTGGTATCCCCTCTCTTTTGTCTTTAGATAGTTTCTCTTTCACAGAAAATCGTGTATTTTTGAGCCTAACAAGTACGAGTTTCGAAACAGTGAAAAATTATGAAACAGCATTAAAGAATAATCCGGACTATAAAGATGTTACATTTAATATAGTAAAAGAAAAATCTGATATTGGAGTAAAGGTTACTTTTACTTTGACTGGTGAATAAATATGGAAAAGGAAAGTATTAATACAGTCGAATATATAAAAATAGTAAAGGAAGCTCCTGAGAAGAGAAAAGGGTATGGTTTTTTTGCGGTTACATTAATAGCTTCTATTCTTCTGATTGTATTTGCGATAAGACCAACAATTCTAACTATTACAAGAATAAAAAAGGAGATTAAAGGAAAAGAGATTATGAATTCTCAACTTGATACAAAAATAACTACTTTATCATCATTGGATAAGATATATCTTGAAAACAAGGAAAGTTTTGATAGTCTAAAATTGATCTTTCCTGCTGATGGGAATTTTAGTCTTTTTCTATCAAATGTTGATTCTATAGTTGCTAGAAATGGTTTCGCTTTAACTGGAATAATATTTGATGATTATAAAGGGGAGACTTACAAGGCTTCTTCTACTTCTGTTTTAAAACCAAAAACTGCAAGAGTTACAGTCAGTGGGAAGGTTGTTAATATTGTTAATTTATTGAAAGATTTTGAGGCTTTGCCAATGTATCCCGTTGTTGAGACTTTGTCTTTTACAAACCATGAAGATGATAATGGAATGATTACTTTTAGCATCGGGTTGAGAGTGTATGCTATAGATAATAATAATTTTTATAAAGAGTAGCTATGGATATTGTTAAGAAATCTCTTCCTGCACTAATATTGTTATTTGTTGTAGTAATGGCTTGGGTTGGTCTATCAGCATATTTTGATGCTACTGGAAAGGTTGTTGATACGAAAGCAACAGGCTATACGAGAGCTTTGAAAACATCTTTTGACTTAGAAGAATTAAATAAGGTAATGGATAGATCTAAGAAAGCTTTTCCAGTATCTCCTGATGAGTTTCTATCTTTAATGGAAAAGGATTAGTCTATGTAATCATCAAGCTTTTGTTGTGAGGATTTATCTTTAAGTTTCTTCAGGGCTTTTGCTTCTATTTGTCTTATTCTTTCTCTAGTTACTCCAAATTCTTTCCCTACTTCCTCTAAAGTTCTTGATACTCCATCATCCAAACCAAATCTTAATGAAAGGACTCTTCTTTCTCTATCTTGCAGTGTATCTAAGATTCCATGTAATTGGTTCTTTAAATACTCTGATGTTGCATAATCTTCTGGAGATTGTGACCAATCATCTGGGATAATGTCTTGAAGTTTACTGTCTTTTTCTTCACCAGTTGGTGTTGAAAGTGAAGTTGGATTTTGATTTATTTTCCTTATTTCAGCTATCTTTTCAACATCTATTTGCATTTCTTTTGCAATTTCTTCATCAGTAGCAGGTCTCCCAAGTTTGGTAGCAAGAGCATTGCTGACTTTCCCATATTTATTTATCGTTTCTATCATGTGAACTGGAACTCTGATGGTTCTTGCCTGATCTGCGATTGCCCTAGTAATAGCTTGTCTGATCCACCATGTTGCATACGTAGAAAACTTAAAGCCTTTTTTGTAATCGAATTTCTCAACAGCTCTCATTAAGCCGATATTTCCCTCTTGTATCAAATCCAAGAGTTCTAAATTACTTTTGCTATACTTTTTTGCAATGCTAACTACTAATCTAAGGTTTGCTGTTATTAAAAGTTGTTGTGCCTCTTTATCTCCTTTTTCTATTCTTTTAGCCAAAATCACCTCTTCTTCACCTGTTAGAAGTGGAATTCTTCCTATTTCAAACAGATATGATCTTATTGCGTCTGTGGAGATAGTTGATTGGATACTTTTTAGAATTTTTATTTTCTTTTCAAGAGTCAATTCTTCTTTTGAAACATCAGTCTTTTGATTTTCTTCTGGTTCTAGTACTTCTATTTCGTTTTCCTGTAATTTCTCAAATATTTTGTCTAAGAGTTTTACATTGTCTTCTATTGTTGGAAAAACATCAAGCAAATCTTCTTGAGTCAAAAAACCTTGCTCTTTTCCTTTTTTAATTAAGAAATTGATTGCTTTTGTATTATTCGGCATATTTAAATTATGGTATAATTTAGATATATGAATAGCAAAAATAATAGCACACAAGAAGAGAAGCAGTTTTTTATCGATTCAATATCGAGATTCTGTGATAAATGTGGCACTGCATATACTCCTGATGATGTTAATATCTTTCAAAACACCAGTACAACGACGATTATACACTTCTCATGTAGTCATTGTAAAGCAGAGCATATTGCTACCTTTATCAAAAGTCTGGGCTTGAGTCAAAGAGTTCCAGTAAGTACAGATCTTAATGTAGATGAGATTAAGAAATTTGCTGAAATGAAGGAAATTTCTCTGCAAGAAGTATTAAACATGTATACTTTGCTAAAAAGGAGTTCAGCTACAGAGATTTAAGGTTAATTTCTTCATTGTTTAGTTAGGTATATTCCATACTATGCTGTATGTTTTGTCGCTGTTTAATTCAAATCTTGAGGATAACTGATTGCTGATGTTGTTGAAATTTGATGAATTTTGTAATTTCCAAGTTACTGGATAGGTGATATCTAATTTGTATGCATAATTCTTTTCTCCTGCTTGTTTAAATATATTTATATCAAAAAATGCATTTGCTTTACTTTGTACCAAAGGGAAATTCCCTGAGTTGGCATTTTTTTGAAGTGTGTACTCTATTTTTAGAGTTGATATGGATTGTATTTTAGTATTGAACCAACCACCTATTACTTTAAATCCATTTTCTTTGTATATATCGAACTTATTATTTTCAAATCCTTCTATTTTTGTTAAAACTGCATCAGAAGGAATATATACACGTTCATAGTTTATGTAGTCTCCATATGGATATGTCGTTGATGTTGATTTGTTCTCAACGGATAGTGTGTACGCAAAATCAATTGTTTTTTCATTCTTTATATTTATTTTCAATGCATGGTTTTTGTCTAAGAAAAGATTTGCTTTGTTTCCTCCCCAATTCCAATCAACTACCGCAGGAGCACTGTTAAATTTGTCATCTAATGAACCTGCCCAATTCCTTTTATTGAAGAATGCATATGCATCTGAATTCCTAAATGTTGCCTGTATGTGTTTTTCATCAAGAGATGATACAAAAACATCTTTGAGAGATATTAAATCTGAGATTTTCATTGAAAAGATTTTTTTTACAACTTCATTAGCTAAATTGGCTAAGAAAGAAGCCTTTTGAGTTGATCCAGGTTCAAATTCTTCATGCATTTCAAATATTTTTGGATATATGTTTTGACTTGTAATGATTTCATCTTCCCCAGGAACTTGTATACCACCCCATTTATCAAGTAATTTTTGAAGAAATGCTATATCTATTGTAATTACCCCATCTATTCGTGATCCAATGCCTAAATCTTTTGTGAATTTTTCTAGTGAATCATGAGTATCTGAAAGATCTGGGTACCAATTAGCTAAAGAGAACGACCATTTTGTTAAATTAAGAGCTTTTGCCATGGAATCAGGAGGGTTGTATGTTTTGCCTTGTACCTTGAGTGTTCCATCTGCATTGTATATATCGTCGACGAAAATTTCTCGTATTTGTCCACCCTCTATTCCTAAAACTCCGTAACTTGTTGGCCATCCACCAGTGGCTCTCATTTCTGATTCGTTTTGTAAAAGTATCAGATATCTTTGTCTTTCGTCTTGCCCTAAGACAGCAGGAAGAAAAGAGGAAGCTTCTTTATATGCTTTTGCTACATCATCTATTTGTTTGACATAATCTTTTATATCTAGAATTTCACTTTGTATTGACTTTGGAAATACTGTAGTATCAACTTTTGTCATAATTTCTGATGCCAAGGACAACTTGTACGAGGCTTCGTTTAATTTGTATGAATTTTTCGACATTTCATCTAAATATTGTCTGTATTCTTTTGTAGTGGATGGAGTATTGTCCTGAAAAGTAATTGCAGGCTCAAATTCTTTAATGTAGTGTGCAAAAGGAGTAACTGCTTCTGTAAGTTGTTTTGCGCCTTTAGAGGCATTTTCTCCTGCTTGTATCATTTGCATTAAATTGAGATACAGATCATCTTTGTTAAGCATAGTAAACAGCCATTTTATATTTGAAATTCCATCTGAAACTCTCTCTATATTTTTGTCTATTGTTTCTATGCTTTTTAGATTTTGATCTTCATCAAGATCGAAGAAGGAATCTGAAAGTTGTTTTGATGTTTTGTTTATAATGTAGAGACCTAAGGAAGAGGCTACAATTGGGTAGACAAGAAAATATGCAAAAAGTACAGTAAGTACCGATATTGCGATCCCTTTTATAAATGTTTTTCCAGTAAGTTTTTTTGCTGTTTCTTTGTTGAAAATTTTTTTGAATGGATTTGTTAGTTTTGATACAGCTTCTCCAAATTCTGTTTTACTGATTTTTACATTTTTTTCTTTTAATTGTTTTTCATCATTTTTGTCTTCTTTAGATACATTCCATTGTTTGTTTATTTGTCCATAATAGTTTTGAAGTTGAGCTATACATGATTCTTCCAATGATACTTGTTGAGTCCATCCATATTTTCCTGCATGTGGAGCTGGTACATATACATCTTGTATTGTGAATTTTTCATTTGGGTTATCAACAAATCTTATACTTTGTGCTTCTGTATTAAGCTCAAGTAGTTTGTATGCTATTGAAAGGGTTGTATAGTTGTTTTTGTTTGCTAGGGTTATTACCTCTTTTTTTGTGGAATCTGAAAATGTTAGTTTCAAAAGTCCATATGCTGCGTCTTCTTCATTTATTAAATTGTGTATGTCTAATCCTTCTCCATATATTGTTATCTGGGGCTTTGAAACAGCATCTCTAAACATTGTGTCTAATATCGGGACATCAATTTTGTCAATTCCTTTTCCAAGTAGTGTTCCTAATCTGATAATTCTCAAATTGGTGTCGGTTTTGTCTCCAAACTCTGCAACAAGATTTTCACAGTACTTTTGTAGTTCCACATTTGAGTAAGGAGATGGTGATGCTGTCTTTTCTGTTTGAATTCTGTTTGCTAGTTCTCTATTTAGTGCAAGTGAAGTTATCAACGTAAATTTTGCATTATTTTTCTTGGTGCTGAGTAGTGCTTGTTCTAAATATTTTGTTTGGGAAAGAAATTCTTTGCTATCAAATTCTGGTTCTTTTAATTTTTCATTTAGAAAATAGAAGAGATAATCAAATCTTTTTATATTTTTGAAAAGAGAATCAAATCCTTTGTAATCGAAGAAATCAACGAGTTCAGATTTTTTTAATTCTGAGATATATTTTTTGGTCGAGCTGTTGAATTTGTCTATTATTACAACATAGCTCCCTTGCTCTATGAGTGTTTTTGCTACCAGATAGCCTAGTCTATTTCCTCCTCCTACTAGGATAGTTATTGGTGTTTGACTTTTAATTTGATTTATTCGTAAATTGCTCATATGTTTACTTTTTATTCTTCATTGGTGATTATTGGAATTGGAAAATGGAAGGTTTTCAAATTAAGTTGGTATCCTTCTCTTATCAGTACTGGGATTTCAACAGTTTCATATCCTTCTGCGTATACCTTTACTTGGTATTGCCCTGTCTTTAGTGAGAGGTTTGCAACAGATTGTGTGTTCACAAGATCTTTATCTATGTACACTTTTGGATTTTCAGCACTGCTAGTTACTGTAATATATCCGTGTTCTTTTTCAGTTGCCTTTGCAGGTGTGTAGTAGAGAATTGAACCATTTAGCGTGCCATCTGGTCCTATTTCAACATCAATTCTGGCTGATGTATTTTTCGATAGTTCTATATTGAAAGATTGCTTTTGATAGAAGGATTCTTGAGTAGTTATTCTTTCTAATTCTACAAGATATTCGCCTTCTGGTAGGTCTTGTATTGTTACTGGGGTTTCTCCATAGTCTTTTCCATTCACCCATACTCTTGTTTTACTATTGGGAGTAACTATTTCTATTGTTGTGTTGTTATAGAATTTGTTAACTAAAGGCAGTCTGCCAATGAGAGATTTTACTGGAAGAAAATAGAAGATAATTGAGAGAACTATGACAGATACTATTATCAGCAGGGCAGTTTTTATGCTTTTCATACTGCTAATTATAGTGAGAAGTTGTGCATATGTCTATCTTAGTAAGAATATTTTGATTCTGGAGATTTCTTTTTTTCTTCCATTTTCTTTTTTCTGGAGGAAAGTATATGCATTACAACAACTAATATTAATGCAAGACCAGTTGTTAGTATTAAAGCAAAGTATCTCATAGCGCCTGTTGAGAGAATTGCAAAGGAGCCAAGGAATAGTGTAATACCTGCTTCTAGCAGGACTATGTTTCTTCTTCCAATACCGAGTGCCATCAGCTGATGTTGAAAGTGGTCTGGTCCATTTATTTTCATTAAATCGAGTGGATTTTTAGGTTTGTATGTGATGTATCTTTTAATAATTACATAAGCGAAATCTATGAGAGGAACTATCAGCAACATAACTGTAGTTGAGAATTTTGCATCAGCAATTATTGACAGTAGACAAATCATAAAGCCATACACAGATTTTCCAGCTGATCCTGTCATTATTTTCTGAGGGGGCATTGCAAATACAAGAAAGATTAGCAGTCCTCCAGCCATGAAAATTGATATTGTCGAGGCAAATACAGAATTAAATCTTACACCGAGAATGAATATTAAAAGGAATATGATTAGGGAATTAGCCTCAATAATTCCGGGTGATCCTGCAGTCCACTTAAACGCATTGGTGCAGATAATCATCCATATGATCAGTAGGATATCTCCCGGAAAAACTACTGACTGTTGTATTCCAAAGAGTGAGAAATTCCATGTATACATATCTAGATTGATGTTTCCAAAAGACAAGTTTGTCAGATTTATAACTGAGAAGGCTATTATGACCGCAGATATAAATTGATAGAGGAATTGGGTCTTCGCTGGGAGGTTGAATATATCGTCAAGTGCTGATCCAATAATTAAAACGAGTAAGGCACATATTATCGGTATTGTGAAGCTGTCCATTTTGAAAAAAAGGCAGGTTATTATCAATGCTGGAACAGTAATGGCTAATCCTCCTAGTGCAGGAGTTATTCCTTCGTGCAAAGCTTTTTCTTCATTGTCAAAACTTTTTCCTTTCCTTTTAACTCCTGGTTTGTATGTTATGTCATATTTGAGTGCTAATTGTCCTACAATTGGTGTTAAAACTAGGGAGCATACAAACCCGATTAGAAAAACATATAGATATTGAAAATATTTGAAGTATTGAGTTCCTTCAAAAAGTGCTAAATTAAATGAGCTCAGTATCTTATTCAATATTTCTGTTGCTGTGGACATATCCATATTTGTTTTAGAGTATCAGTTCAATTAAGATAATGCTTTGAGAAATTATACATAAAAGTGTTGTAATCATAAGAAGTTTTACCAAACTCTTTTCTCTATTGTAACAGCGTGGAACAAGTATTAGTGAAAATAACATAGCACAAGCAGAAATTGCTGGATATATATATATGTATACCTTATCAGTGAGCTTGTTCTGTATTGCCATATTGTACTTGTATATTGGAAGATATTTTGGAAGTGAATCAAAGTTTTGGCGTATCAAGAATATTTGTTGAATTATTAAGATTGTCCCTATAACAACAACTGCCCATAATAGAGGATCTTTAAGGAATTTTAATATTTCGAGTCTGGTAGTCGTTTTATCTATTTTTCCCTTAACTTTGTAGAATTTGTTGCTGAATGGCTCTTTTATATCAAGTCCGAGCTGTGTATACTCTTCTTCATCTTTGCCTCTTGATTTTTTTGTATCAGACATATGGTGAATTATATCACAGAGATAGTCTGTATCTATTTTCGCTTGACTTCTGAAAACATTTGTAAGTACTGCTCTAGTGAAAGATGTTGTGCTCTTTTGGTCAAAAGCTCATTATACTGTGGAGGTACATAGTATTTCTGCCTTAAATTGCTGGAAAGAGTTTTTCTTGGGTGCTTAAAGCATTCTGTAAGAAAAGCAGAGAATTCTTCCGTATCTGTAATATCTTTTTTAGATGGTAAGAACTTTATGAGTGAACTCGTTACCTTTGGATGTGGATTAAATGATGCTCCAGAAATATCAAAAAGTTTTTTAGAATCAGCATAAAGTCTTGTCTGAATGGCGAGTAGATTGTTTTTTGGTTCAAGATTGGTATATTTTTGAGAGACCTCTTTTTGTATAATGAAGTATGATGCTGTATTAAAATATTCCGAAGATATTACTTTCTTAATAATTTTTTTACATGTATTGTATGGAAGTGATCCGAAAAATAGTATTTTTTTGTCTTGCAAATTTTTTAACTGTTCAAAATCCCAGTACAAAAAGTCTTCATTTACTACTGTAATTTGTGGAAAACGAATAGATAGGTCATTAGAAAGTTCATTATCTTTTTCCACTGCTATGATGTTTTCCCTCTTCTCTACAAATATCTTTGTAAAATATCCTTGGCCCGGTCCTATTTCAACTAAAACATCGTGATGTTCTGAGAGAACTATATTTGCAATTTGTTCTGCGAGGTTTTTATTTACAAAGAAGTTTTGTCCTAAAGATTTTTTTGGTTTCATTTACATAGTTCTAAAATCCCATATATCTTCTTTCTTTGTATATACAGTTGAGCACTTTTTACAAATGGCTTTTGATTTTGATGAAAAGTCTAGATCTCCCTTACATTTTGGGCAGACAAGTACATCTTCTAATTTTAATGGAGAATCTAATTGTGGAGTATTTTTAGTTCTGCATACTAAAAATATACTTGGAGGAATATTGGTCCAAGAGAGAGAGTTTTGAAGCAATTTTTCAAAGAAAATCATAGTGCTAGGATTGAGGAATTTTTTCAATAGTGGGATTCTTAGAAATGAACAACCATACCTTTTCTCAATTGAAAAACCAGCAGTTTCTAATTTCTTTTGAATGTCTTTTGGATGATAATTGTAGAATATACCCTTTAATCCTTGTGCTGTCCCTTGTGCATTATGCTCGGAAAGAGGATGTTCATAGGGAGTTTGATTAAAGAATTTAAAATTGAGATGAGCTATAGCTTTTAGAGATGCTTTTATATGTATTTTGTTTGGAATTTCTTGGATGTAGATGGCATTCCCATTCATGACTTTGTGTACTTCTTCAAAATACTCAGGAATATTTTCAATGTGGTGTAGGACTCTAACCATCATTGCTCCATCGAATGTATTTTGCTTGAACGGCATCTTGTAAGCATTTCCTGCAATTAATTCCACATTAGGATATTTACTCAGTATGTTCTTCCTATTTTTTTGTAATGTCTTTATGGAGTAATCTAGGATTATGGGATTTGAATATTTTTTATAGTAGGTTGATGTAAGTCTTCCATATGAACCTCCTATATCTAAAAACCATTTTCCACTTTCACCTTTTAATATTTTTTGCAGTACATTTCTTTCTGCAAGGTCTTCATATTGCCTAGCTTTCCAGTATTCTCTGTAGTCATAATCAAATAGATCGTAGTCTGTTACATCGTTAGTCATTTTTTAATTTGTTTATAATTTTAGCTGTATGTTCAAGTTGTTTGAGAAGTTCAGCTTGTTTTAGAGTATCTCCGATTTCTTCAGTCATTGCTATCTGTGAGGATATATTTTTCTGTAGGTTTGTATAATATCCAATTTTAATCTTTTTTATTAAATCTTTGAGTTGAGAATCTCTTTCTTCTGTTGTATCAGGAATTTCTCTTGCTTGAAATATTAAGTTTTCTACGAGTGTATGGAGTTGTTCTTCATTGTCAAATTGCTTAAAAAATTTTTCTTTATCAAAATTGTTAATTTGTTCAAGTAAGGATTTGTATATTTGTTCATACGGAGTATCTCTAAAAAAAATAGAGTCGATTATCAATTCTTTGGGAATATCATCATCGTAGAAAATCAGCATCTGTAAATACAAAAATTCGGGTGTTTTATATTTTTCAGTTTGTAATGACTTTGTAATCTGTTTGTGAGTTTTCGTTTCACGAATATCTATAGGTTTTACTGAATTGTATCGAATCTTAGTTATCTTTGTATACTTAGAGATGTAAAGTGCTTTGGTCGAAGTGTCCTTAACGCTTTCTAGGAGAGGCTCAATGACTGCTCTTATCTTATTAATATCCTCAAGTTTGTTAAGATCTTTTCCCCCTATAGTGTTAAATAAAATGATAGAGAAAGCCTCCTGTTTGTTTGACAAAGCCTCCTCCATTTTCTGAGAACCAGACTGAAGCATTTCATCTATATCTTTGTAAGGAGAGGAAGTCGCTGCATATGGGTTTATTCCTATTTCAGAAGCAAGCTTGAAAGCTCTAATCAAAGCCATTTTTCCTGCATCATCATTATCAAAAAAGAAGATTATATTTTTAGTTAATGTTGATAATAGCTTTAGCTGTTCTATAGTTAAGCTTGTTCCAAGTGGAGCTACTATATTTTTAAAACCATGCTGATGAGATGATATTACATCCATAGATCCTTCACATACTATTGCTGAATCCAATTTCCTTATTTCTTGTTTTGACTCGTATTGTCCAAAAAGATTGTCTTTTTTATGAAAAATTGGTGTTTCAGGGGTATTCATATACTTTGGTCCTTTATCATCACCTGGCATAATTCTAGCGGTAAATCCTATGACATCACCTTTTTTAGATCGTATTGGAAACATTATTCTGTTATAGAATTTCTCTTTTATGACTCCATTCTTTTCTGTAAATAGCCCAGATTGTAGTAGTTCTTCTTTTGTATATTTTTTCTTGCTATTTAATTCATTTAGAAGATGAGGATATCTCGGAGCAAAACCTATTCCAAAGTTTTTTATTGTTTCTTTTGTTAAACCTCTTTTTTGTAGGTACTGAGAAGCTTCTTCACTTAATGCAAGTTGTCTGTAATAGTATTTTGTTGCCGTATAGTTAATTTCTTCTAAAATCTTGTATTTGGGATTTGGTTCAAATTTTTTTAATTCCACTCCTGCTTCTTTTGCTAATTTTTCTAGTGTTTCTGGAAAATCTAAGTTCTCAATTTTTTGTATAAAGTTGAAAATATCCCCTGATTCCCCACATCCAAAACATTTGTATCTTTGCAGATCAGGGCTAACCATAAATGATGGTGTTTTTTCTTTGTGAAAAGGACATAATCCAGAAAAATTCTTTCCAGTCTGTTTAAGCTGGACATATCTGCCAATAACTTGAACAATATCAAGCCTATCTTTTATCTCTGAAACCTGATTGTTGTACTCCATTATATCAGTATTATACCATTATTCGCATGATATCTTGTTCTCTTGTACAGTACATTGCATTTCTGCAACTCCTGTGCTGTTTGGGGTATTCCACTGTATTTCCTCTCCGTTGAAGAAAAGATGCGTACTGCTTAACTTTCCTGTTATTATGTGTAAGGTTTTTTCAATTTTAAACTCTGTTTCTGATGGTTCGACTATATTTGCAATCTTGTTTACACTGTCGATATCAAGTTTTATCCAAGCAGAAGAATCAGTTACTTTCAGCTTAATGATATTTTCTTTTGGTGCAACTTCTTGTTGAACTTGTGGTTTTTCATATGTAATTTTTCTGGTCTCAACCGTTTCGAGTACATTGTTATTATTCTTTCTCGCTTTGAAAGTGATAATATTCATTCCTTCATTTAATTTAATCTCTTTTTCAAATTCTCCTTGTTCATTCTGTTCTACTGCAACATCATTTATTTCTATATCTGTATTATCTGAAACTTTTCCTTTTACCTTTATAGTCTCTTCAGTTGTAGTAATGTCCTGTTGAGGTTCTGTTATTATTAATTCTGGTGGTGTCTGAAATCTGTGTATTTGTACAAAAATATATGCAACTACACCCAAGGAAAAAAGCGTAAGTAACACGGTTATTAACAATTGTGGTGTCAACACATTTCTTTTATTGTTTAGAGCCTTTTGTTTAAATATTGGAGTATCTTGGGATTGAGCGATAGGAGTGTGGTTAGTTCTTCTGTATAGTGCTAAAACTTTTTTTACATCAAGTCCTAGATATTCTGCATATATTTTTATGAATCCTCTCAGAAAAACTTCTGATTCAAATGGCGAAAACTCATCCTTTTCTATGTATTCAAGGAATCTCTTTTGTATCTTTGTATCTGCTGATACAACATCTAAGCTTTTCCCTAGCTGTAATCTCTTGTTTTTTATGACTTGTCCTACTGTCAGCATTATGCATGTATTTTACTACTATGCACTTTGTTCGTCATCTTGTTCTCTTTTTATTATCTCATCAACTGAGTGAGCAAGTACTTTTCTTGGTTTAGAGCCTTCTTCTGGCCCTATTGCCCCAGCTTCATATAGCTCATCTATGAGTCGTGCAGCCTTATTGTAGCCTATCCTCATCTTTCTTTGTAAAAATGATGAAGATGCCTTCTGTGTGAGAATTACTATTTCTAAAGCTTTCTCAAAATCTGGATCTCTCACGCCTGCTTCTTGGATAGATGATCCTTCCTTATTCTTTTCGATTGCTTTTGCCAGTTCCTCGGAGTATTCAATATCTTCTTCTGTTATCTGTTCTTTTATCTTTTGAATAATGTTTTCAGTATCTTCTGTAGTTGTATATGTTCCTTGAATTCTCAGTGCTCTTGGTGTTGTTTGGTCTTTGTAAAGCATATCTCCATTACCAAGTAGTGTCTCTGCTCCTGATTCATCTAAAATTACTCTTGAATCAATGAGTGTAGAGACTGCAAATGCCATTCTTCCAGGAATGTTTGATTTTATGAGGCCAGTTATTACATTAACTGTTGGTTTTTGTGTTGCTAGAATTAAGTGGATACCAACTGCTCTTCCCATTTGGGCAAGTCTTTGAATTTTAGTTTCAACCTCTATTCCTGAAGTAAGCATCAAATCTGCCATTTCATCAACTACTACAACAATATATGGCATTGCTGTAAATCCCATTTTTGTATTGTATTCAGAAAGCTTCTTAACATGCATCTGCTTGAGTAGTCTATATCTTCGCATCATTTCATCAATTACCCAGTCGAATGCGTTTGAAGTTAGAGAAACATCGGTGATAACTGGATTGAGGAGATGAGGAATACCATTGTATATTCCCATTTCAACGCCCATTTTAGGATCAACCATTATGAATTTTACTTCATCAGGAGTTTTAGTCATTAGTAAACCTGCAAGAAGTGAATTGATTGCGACAGATTTTCCTGTTCCTGTTGCACCTGCAACGAGCAAATGAGGAATTTTTGCTAGATCCTTTATAATTGTTTTGCCTGTAATATCTTTACCTAGGATTAATGGCAACTCATATTTATTAGGATCCTGTTTCATCTCTTGTCTTAGCTTTTTTACCATATCCTTTGTATAGACGAAATTCGGTGTAGGATTTGGTATTTCTACTCCTATAAATGAAGTTCCCGGAATAGGCGCCTCTATTCTTATAGATGCTGTTTGTGATGCTAGAGCAAGTGCTAGATCATTGCTCAGATTTTTTACCTTTGAAACTTTTGTTCCTGTACTAATGCTTAAAGAGAATCTTAGGACTGTTGGTCCTACAGCTATTGCAACAACTTTGGATTGAATACCAAAATTTCTTAAAGTTACTTCAATTATTTTTGCCTTCTCCTTGTATATCCTTTCATCTTGTTTTTGATGCTCTCTCTCTGGGAGGATATCTACTGAAGGAAATATCCAATTTGTAAATTTAGGTCTTTGAGGTTCATTGTTATCTGTTTCTAAATTAGCTCCTTGTGAATATTGTTGAGGATTTTCATCCTCCCCAAAATTTTCATCCTTAGGTGCTGAGTCTCCATGGAGAATCTCTTCTAACCTTCTTTCCTGTTCTTCTTCATCTGTCTGTTCCACATATGGTTCTGCTGTCTGTATTTCTTCTCCACTTATCTGAATGTCTCCTTCTTTTTTCTCAAAACCAATCTTTTTGAAAAAATCTTTCAAATTGAATCCTTTTTTCTCATTTCCATTTTCTTCAGGAATTTTGTTTTCTACGAAATCGCGAATCTGTTCCAAGGTTGTTCCAGTTATTAATGAGAAAGA
This sequence comes from Candidatus Dojkabacteria bacterium, assembly GCA_035370505.1. GTDB lineage: Bacteria > Patescibacteriota > Dojkabacteria > SC72 > SC72 > UBA5232. The sequence continues at coordinate 37,328 of DAOOVU010000001.1, forward strand.
AATAACGAGCATAAGTATTACAATGAGAATCTCAATGAAATTTCCAAATACTCCATTTAGAGATTGATGAAGAATTTTCCCTATTTCTCCACCTGCACCCTTAAGAGAATCTTGATTGTTAATTTGTTCTGGTGCTAGCCAAAAAGATAGTAGTACAGCTAGAGAAAGAGAAAAGAGGAAAAGGCCTAAGGCTTGTTTTTTTGATACAAATTTTTTATGTTTGAGTAGAAGAAAGAAGGAAGAATATATTAAAAGTGTTCCCCATGCTATTGATGAATATCCTAGTTTTAGTGATATGACATCAAATAGTTTGGTTTGTTCTACAAAAAAAGGAGAAAACAGCACTATTAAACCAAGTACAAAAACAATTAGACCAAAGAATATTTTAGTTTCATTGCTTTTTATATTTATTTCTTTTGGTTTCTTTTTTCTGGACATACAGGCTATATGCTAAAAGATTAATGCAGATCGAACCAGTTATATCGTAAGTATAGCTAATGAGTGAATGAAAATACAGAGTGTGTAAGAAATTGACTTGAAATTTTCATTAAGGCTTATGGATACTAGATATTTTATGAATATTATGATATAATTGTGGCGTATTAAAGAAAATTAAATACAGCATATTAAAAAATCAGAAAGAGGGGAATTCGTCATGATATGGAAGTGTCTTTTATGTCTTTCAGGGATGTTGTTGGTGGGGACAATATTCTTTGCATGTATGGCAGTGTTTCAATATGGAACTATGCCATTATATACAAAGGTCCTGTTAATTATCTCCGGAATCGGCATTTTGTGCTCCTATGGATTCGGAGATTTTGAAGAATAGTGAATAGTAATCTTTCTGATTACAAAAAGAAGGGAAATGATCCTAATTACTAGCTTTCCTAGTATTTTATCGTTTCCCTTCGTTCTTTTTGTGTTATTTTATGTAAATAATTTCCTTTTAGTGGTACTATACTCTTTGACTATTCTTGATAAATGTGTTAATATCCCCCAAGTCCTTGGATTTTTGCTTAAAGAAGTGGTATCATACCATGCTTTGTTGGATATCGCTTCGGTCAAGTAACAAGTAATATGTTATAACATAACTAAATATTTACCCTATGCTAAAACCTAAAAGTAATAGATCTGGGAGGTTGAACCTTGGCCTCGATTATTCAAAAGAGCTCGAATTCCCCAACCTCATAGAAGCTCAATTGACTTCTTTTGATAATTTTAAGAAGAATGGATTCCAAAATCTATTTGCGGATATAAATCCTGTGAAAGATACAATGGAGAGGATGTGGACTTTGGAATTCAAAGATTTTAGATGTGGAGATCCATATAGAAGTATAGAAGAGGCAACAAATAAGGGATTGTCATATGAAATTCCAGTCTATGCAAAGGTTCAGTTAATGAACAACAAAACTGGTGAAATTAAAGAACAGGAAATATTTGTAACAGACCTTCCATGTATGACGGATGATGGTGTCTTTATCTTTAATGGAGAAAGAAGGGTTGTAACGCACCAGATTGTAAGAGCAGAAGGTGTTTTGTATGAAGAGTCAGAAAAACTTCCAACAAGAACTTTGTATAAGTGTAGGCTTATGCCTGAGAAAGGTCCTTGGTATGAAATTGACACAAACAGGCACAATGTCATATCAATGAGGGTTCTTCCTAAGAGACCAAAAGTGTTAATAACAGAACTTTTGCGTGTATTTGGATGGGAAAGTGATGATGAAATTAGAAAGCTATTTGCTGATGTTGATACGAATGAAGAGAATAAATATATAGAGGCTACTTTAGCAAGAGATTTTTCAAATAATAAGGAGGAGGCTGTAATCAGCATATATAACAAGCTTAGACCTGATGAATCAGTCACATTAGAGAGTGCTGAGAGGTACATTAAAAGTAATTTCTTTAATGTGAGAAAATTTAATCTGGGGAGAATTGGAAGGTATCAGTTAAATAGGAAGCTTGGAACCACATATGATATCAATAATAAAGATGAAATTGTTTTGTATCCAAATGATATTGTACTTGCAGTTAAGAGATTAATTCAGACAAATAATGGAGAAGTTGAGCCTGATGATATTGATCATCTTTGCAATAGAAGGATAAGGAGTGTTGGAGAAATAATTGAAAGACAACTCAATGGTGCAGTCAGAAGACTTGAGAAGAATATTAAAGACAAGATGAGTTTGTATGGACAAGATGCAAAGGTTACGCCATCAATGCTTGTTAGTACTAAGCCAATATCTGCAGCAATTCAGTCATTCTTCGGTACTAATGCTCTTTCTAGCTTTATGGATCAGACAAACATACTTTCTGAGCTTGAAAACAAAAGAAAAGTTACAGCAAGTGGTCCAGGTGGAATTACTAAAGAGAGAGCAACTTTTTCTGTGAGAGAAGTGCATAATTCTCACTATTCAAAATTTGATCCTGTAACAAGTCCGGAAAGTGCAAGTATTGGTGTTGTAACGCAGTTAGCAATGCTTGCAAGAATTAATGAATTTGGTTTCTTAGAAGCTCCATACTACAGAGTATTTCATACAGTGGAAAATACTAAGGCTAAATTAGTTCATAGAATAGCACTAGAGGATATTAAAATAGGGAAAACTGTATTAGTAAAGGCAGGTACTTTAATAGATGAAGAAACTGCAAAGAAGATAGAGAAGGAGAGCAAAATTAAAGAGATAAGTGTTAAACCATTCGTAGGAGAAGATATAGAATATCTAGATGCTATGGAGGAGGAAAAGTGTCACATATCATCTGCCACCATAACTAAAGATGAGTATGGAAATATAATTGATACACTTGTTCCAGTAAGGTACAAAGGAGATTTCTCTATTGAGGATTCTAGAATAGTTACACATGTTGATGTTGTTGCAAGCCAGCAAGCGGGATTAGGAATGTCCCTTATTCCATTCGTATCCCACGACGATGCAATGAGAGCTTTAATGGGTGCAAATCAACAAAGACAGGCTGTTCCACTTGTAAAACAGCAGGCTCCTCTTGTAGGTACTGGAATGGAAGAAGTTGTTGCAAGACAATCATCTTGGGGTATCTTTGCGGAAGAGGATGGGGAAGTTCTGTACTGTGATGCTAACAGTTTGTCTGTTAAATATTCAAAATCAGGAGTAAAAGAGTACAGAATAATATCTTTCTACAGAAGTAATGATAATCAATGCTTTACTCAAAAACCCATAGTTGAAGTAGGACAAAAATTTAAAAAAGGAGATGTTTTAGTAGATGGTCCTACCATGGTTGATGGTGAATTTTCAGCCGGAACAAATATTAGGGCGGCATTGATGTTTTATGAAGGCTACAACTATGAAGATTCTGCAGTTATTTCTGAAAGGATTGTTCGAGATGATATATTAACATCTGTGCATATTCGAGAATATTCTGTTGATATCCGAGATACTGAGCTTGGACCTGAAATGATAACTGCTGATATTCCACATATTAATGACAGGATTCTACACAAACTAGATGAAAGAGGAATAGTAATCCCAGGAGTCCAAGTTAAATCTGGAGATATTCTAGTTGGTGTAATAGCGCCTAGGGGCGAGAAGGAACTTACAGCTGAAGAACGATTACTTCGAGCAATATTTGGAGAGTCAGCAAGTGATGTAAGAGATAATTCATTGAGAGTCCCTCATGGGGAGGAAGGAATAGTAATAAGGACGCAAATTCTTTCTACAGATAAAGGAGATAAACTTAGTCCAGGTGTTCTTCATCAGGTAAAAGTCTGGGTAGCAAGTACGAAGAAAATAGGTTTTGGAGACAAAATTGCAGGAAGACATGGAGACAAAAATACAATTGCTGCGATCAGACCTATTGAAGATATGCCATTTACAGAAGATGGAGAACCAGTAGATATTGTTCTCACTCCAACATTCCTTAAAAGAATGAACATGGGGCAAGCTGAAGAAGTCCATTACGGACGATTTGCTGAACTTCTTAATGAGAAACTAGGTTTCCCGATTTTTGAAGGAGAAAATACAGAATGGATATCTGAAGAATTGAAAAAGAGAGGATTTTCAGATGAACAAAAAGTTGACTTGTATGATGGAAGAACCGGAGAGAAATTCCCAAATAAAGTTACCGTGGGAGTTAAATATGTGCTCAAGCTTCATCATATAGCTGATGAAAAAATGCATGCAAGGTCTACTGGTCCGTACACTGCTGTATCTCAGCAACCATTAAGAGGAAAAGCTCAAATGGGAGGACAGAGATTTGGAGAAATGGAAGTGTGGGCTCTTGAGTCTCATAGTGCCGCATATGCTTTGCAGGAAATGTTAACCATAAAGTCAGATGATGTAAAAGGAAGATCCGCAACGTATAAAGCAATAATCCATGGGGAAAAGATAGAGAATGTAAATATTCCAGAATCATTCAAAGTGCTGGTTAAGGAATTAAATGCACTTTGCTTAAATATTGATTTAATTTCAACTAAAAGTAATCAGGAAGAGGAGGTTATAATTGATGAAGAAAAATAGTAAAACAAAAATGGGTGATTTTGATGCACTCAAGCTTACCCTTGCTTCTGCTGACCAGATTTTAGATTGGTCATATGGAGAAGTAACTAAAGCAGAAACAATAAACTACAGAACATTTAGAGCTGAACCTGATGGATTGTTTTGTGAGAAAATTTTTGGACCAACTAAAAACTATGAATGTTACTGTGGAAAATACAAGAAGATAAGGTACAAGGGTATTGTATGTGATAAATGTGGAGTTGAAGTTACATCGCAGGATGTGCGAAGAGAAAGGATGGGACATATAGAGCTTGCTATCCCAGTCGCACATGTTTGGTATGCATATGGCATTCCTAACAAAATGTCCATAGTTTTAGATATCCCTCACAAGAAGATACTTTCTGTCATCTACTACACAAGATATATGGTTGTTTCTGCAAATACAGAGGAGAGAGAAGCAACATTAGTAAAAGCAAGAGATTTGAAGGAAAAAGAAATTAAGGAATTGCATGAACAGTTGGAAGAAGAGCTCAAAGCTACAACTGAGACATTTGAGCAGGAAATGAAGGCAGAAAAGAAGACAAAAGAGAAGAATAAGGAGTTCAAAGTAAGTCAGCTTGAACATAAAAGGAATCAAGCTCTTGCAAAAATTAGAAGAGACTATGCAGAAAAGGAAGAGGAGATTGAAAATTTCTATTCGAAGATAAATCAAACTCTTGAAAAATTAGAAGTTGGAACTGTTCTTTCTGAAGATGAATATTCTGATTTAGCTGATAGAGATTTAGTTTTCTTTGAAGCAATGATGGGAGCAGAGGCAATAGAAAAGCTTTTGGATAATCTGAACTTAGAAGAAGAAATTGCCAAACTAAAGAAAAGGTCAGAAAAGGAAAAGGGAGAAAAGAAATCTGCAACAGTAAGAAGGATGCAGTATCTAGAGGGATTCTTGAAGAATGGTATTAAGCCTTCAAGTATGGTTATTAGGATTCTTCCAGTACTTCCTCCTGAATTAAGACCAATAATTCCTCTTTCTGGAGGAAAATTTGCTACTTCTGATTTGAATGATTTGTATAGGAGAATCATTAATAGAAATAACAGGCTCAAAAAGCTAATGGAAATAGGAGCTCCTGATGTGATATTGAGAAATGAAAAAAGGATGCTTCAGGAAGCTGTAGATGCATTGATTGATAACTCGCATAGACCTTCCAAGGCAATGATTAATAGTAAAAGACTTCCATATCAGTCTTTGACAGATGATTTAAGGGGAAAGAAAGGTATTTTCAGAAAGAATCTTCTAGGAAAGAGGGTTGATTACTCTGGGAGAGCCGTTATTGATGGTGATCCTAGTTTGAAATTTGATCAGTGTGGACTACCAAAGAGTATAGCTTTAGAAATATTTAAACCCTTTGTTATATATCAACTCTTGAATAGAGAATTAGCCCCAAATGTAAGGGTAGCAAAAGATATGATAGAGGAAGAGGAGGATGTTATCTGGGATCTTTTAGAGGAAGTAATAAAGAATAAACCAGTATTACTTAATAGAGCTCCTACCTTACATAAATATAGTGTACAGGCCTTTTATCCTAAACTTGTTGAAGGAGAGGCAATTAGAATTCATCCACTTGTATGTAAAGCATTCAATGCAGACTTTGATGGAGATCAAATGGCAGTTCATGTGTTGTTAACAGATGAGGCTATTGAAGAGGCAAAAAAGGAAATGATGTCCTCTCTCAACATTGTTAATATATCTAATGGAGAAGTTTTAGCATCACCAAGTAAAGAGATGCTTCTTGGATATTATTTGATGACAGATTTGAAAGAGCAGAAGAATCCTAAAATTTTTTGTGATGAAGATTCTGCAATAAAGGCATATGAAGAAGGAAAAATCTCAATAGATGAAGAAATTATAGTGAAAACAAAGGGACAGGTACTTCATACATCTGTAGGAAGAGTGATTTTCAATAATATTCTTCCTGAGGATTATCCATTTGTGAATGAGCAGATCAATATTAAGGGATTGGGAAAAATAATAAACAAAATAAAGAACACGAGAGAACTTTCTGAGCTTGTCAGAATTTTAGATGATCTAAAGTCTCTTGGTTTTAAGTATGCTACGGATTTAGGATTCTCATTTGCAATAAGTGATTGTGATGTTGATTTTGATTTGAAGTCAGAAATAAAGAAAATGGAAGAAAAAGATGAGCAGCTTCAGGAAAATTACATTCAAGGTCTAATAACTCGAAAAGAGAAAACGAATATATCAATCAACATGTGGGACGATTTTGCAACAGAAATTGCGGATAAAGCATGGGAAAAACTTGATAAACATAATCCTGTTCTTCAAATGGTAGAATCAGGAGCCAATGGAGGTAAAATACAGGCTGGACAGGTTCTTGCAATCAAAGGAGTTGTCAGAGACTCTAGAGGAAACTTAGTAGCTATGCCAATCAAAGGAAACTACAGAGATGGTCTTAGTGCTTTTGAATATTTTGTTGCTGCTAAAGCAGGACGAAAAGGTGTAGCTGATAGATCTTTGAAGACTTCTTCATCTGGTTACTTAACTAGAAAACTTGTTGATGTTGCTCATGATGTAATAATCCGACACGATGATTGTGGATATGATGGGGAAGGATTAGCAATCAGAAGAGAAGACAACAGAAGGATAGAGTTTAAAGATAGGATATATGGAAGAGTATTAGCAAAGGATGTTACAGTTGGAAAGAAAGTTATTGGAAAAAAGAATGAGATCATAACACAAGATATAGCAGAACAAATAGATAGTGCGGGTATTAATGAGGTTTCAGTGAGGACGCCTTTGCTCTGTAAGTCTCCTATTGGAATTTGTAAAAAGTGCTATGGATTGAACTTAGAGAATGGAAAAGAAATAGATATGGGAAGGGCAGTTGGTGTAATTGCAGCACAATCAATTGGTGAGCCTAGCACTCAGATGACTATGCAGACATTCCATAAAGGAGGAGTTCAAAAGATAGATATAACACAGGGTCTTCCAAGAATAGATGAGCTTTTTGAAGCAAGAACACCAAAAGCTGAAGCAAGTGTGTCCTCAATTGATGGAAAAGTTCATATTGATGTAGCAGAAGATGAGTCTGCCATAATTACAATAACGGGAACTAGGAAACTAGTAAGATATAGTATTGTCTCTCGAGCAAAAAGTTTACTTGTTCAAAGTGGTCAGGAGGTAAAAAATGGTGAGGTGATGTTTGTCGATGAATATGGAGATGAGAGACAAGCTCCGTTTGATGGAGTTGCAATGATTGATGGCGGAATATTAACCTTAACTGGTACTGTCAAAGCAGAAGAATCAATTCCTGTACTTCCAGGAGTTAGTATTTTGGTAGAAGATGGAAGTCTTGTAAAAGCTGGGACACAACTAACGGAAGGTTCTCTAGATCCGAAGAAGTTGGCAGAAGCTGTAGATATACTTTCTGCTCAAAAATATATTCTAGACGGTGTTCAGGAAGTATTTAACAAGAATGGAGTTTCTGTCGATGATATCCATATTGAAATAATACTCCGACAAATGGCGAGATTAGGAAAAGTAGTTGAATCAGGAGATTCAAGTTATTTGATAGGATCATTTGTTAATAGATTTATGGGAGAAGTTAAGAATGAAATTCTGGTATCAGAAGGAAAGAATAAAGCATTGATACTTCCTGTCCTTTTGGGAATTAAGACATCATCTTTGAATACTGAGAGTTTCCTCTCCTCTATTTCATTCCAAGAGCAAGTTAGAGTCCTTACAAATGCCGCCATATTAGGGAAAACCGATTACCTAAGAGGTATGAAGGAGAATGTAATAATTGGTAAATTAATTCCTGTTGGAGAAAGAGCTGAAGTGAAAGACTTTAAATCTCTGGAGGAGTTTAAAAATTAGTTGATTTTGTATATAATAAGCACCATGCCAACAATAAATCAGTTAGTAAGAAAACCTAGGAAATCAAGTCAAAAGAAAGCAAAGCATACTCAATTGGCTAGAGATTTCAATCCGTTGAAAAATAGATACAAGAAGACACCAAATCCTTTCAAGAGAGGGGTATGTCTTCAGGTTAAAACAATGACACCTAAGAAGCCTAATTCAGCCTTAAGAAAAGTTGCCAAGGTTAGAATGTCTAACGGAATGGAAGTTACAGCATATATTCCAGGTGAAGGACATAACCTTCAGGAACACTCAGTTGTGCTACTCAAGGCTGGACGAAAAAGGGATCTTCCTGGTGTAAAATACATTGTAGTCAGAGGAAAATATGATGCAGGAGGAGTAAAAGGAAGGAAGAAAGCAAGATCTAAGTATGGGGTTAAGAAAGAGGATGTTGAAAAATAGTTATTTTTAATTGTAATTTGATTTAATAATGAGAGGAAAAAGAGCTAAAAGAAAGACGCAAAAAGTTGACAGGAAATACGGTAGTCCAATAATTGGAAGATTTGTTACTAAGGTTATGCAGGATGGAAAAAAGAGTGTTGCAGAAGACCTAGTGTATTCTGCAGTTGAAAATGGAGCAAATACCGTAAAAGAAAAGGACGTAGTTACATTTGTAAATAAAGCGGTTGACAATGTCAGACCATCTCTGGAAATAAAAGCTAGGAGAGTTGGTGGAGCAAACTATCAAGTTCCTATGCCTGTTTCTCCAAGAAGACAGGAAACACTCGCAGTGAGGTGGATAGTTGAAGTTTCTAGAAATAAGGGTGGAAAGTCATTTGATAAAATATTGATGGAAGAACTGGTTAGTGCATATAAGGGAGAGGGAGATGCCGTGAAAAAGAAGGAAGAAACTGAGAGAATGGCTGAAGCAAACAAGGCTTTTGCACATTTCAGGTGGTAAGATTAATCCTATTTTGTGCTTTCAATTCTTTCCCATCCACCCTTTGGCATACCTTTTCTAAGAATTTTTTGTTGCCACCAAATTACTATCCAAGTAATTAATCTCATAGGAAATAATTGCAGAGACCACCAGAACTGTTTGATACTTTTTGCATACCTTAAAACGAAGAAGGTATATTTTAATTCAATAAAGAAACTTCTTGATTGTTTATCCCTCTTAAATACTCCAATTCTCTTAAGTTGAGAAAATCCTCCAAGGGATCTTGCTTTCTGCTTGAGATAATCTTTAAAGTTTGTGGGATATTTGACATAGCATACAGCTTCAGGTGCATATCCTATTTCTTTGCCAATGTTCCTTATGGCATATGAAATATATGCATCATCAGACAGTACATCTCTTGGTATCTTAATGTCATAATTCCTCATGGCCATAATATATCCACTCATTGGGAAAAAAGTATCTTTGCTTACATAATAGTCCTTTCCTTCTACTTTATTCATAAGTTTTGTCCTTCTGTGATGTGCTGAGTCCGAGAGTAGATGTCCCCAATATGAATATTTATCAATTATTGGATCTCCCGACATTGGTCTTCCACTTACTCCCCCAATGCTATCATTCTCAAATGGTTCTAGAAGTTTTTTTACAGCATTTCTTTCAAAATATGTATCTCCATCTGTTAGTATTACGATATCTCCTTTCGCCTTTTTTAAAGCCATTCTTAAAGCATATGGCTTTCCTTTTTTTGGATCCTTTATTTGTATAAATTGTTTTTTTGATAGCTTTAGCTTATTAGCCTCTTTTTTACCAGCTCTTAATGTAAGAGTATCAGGAGATACTTGAATGATCTCAAATGGTGATTTAATACCAGAATATTTTTTGTTGGCAACAGAAGAAATACACCTACCAATAGTTTTTGGCTCTTTGAAAGATACTATGATTACACTGACCATAAGAAACGATAATATGTTATTCTTCTTTCTTTGCCTCTTCCTGAGTTCCCTCTGCAGGTGTTTCTGCTTCGGCTGTTTCTCCTTCTGCAGCTGTCTCCTCTTCAGGAGCTGTTTGTACAACTTCTTCTTCCTGCATCTCAGTTATTGTTACTACTGTAGCATTTTTAATTTCATCGTTTACAAAGGATATATTTTCAGGAATTTGCAGATTGGAAACGGTTATAGTTTGTCCAGGATGCTCCAATGAAGAAACATCAACCTCTATGTGTGGAACTAAATCTTTAACTTTGCACTTCACTTCTAAAGAGGGCATAACCTGTACGAGAACACCCAAGTTATTCTTAACAGCAGGAGAGATACCAACGATATTGAAAGGAATTGAAAAAACCATCTCTTTAGTTTCATCTATTTCGAAGAATGATATGTGTCGAATTTCATCGGTTACAGGGTTCATATCTATATCTTTGACTATTACCTTCATATCTTTTCCATCAAGTTGTGCATCTAGAATAGTTGCTGAGGTAGCCTCTTTCAATATTTTTTTAGCAATTGAGGAGTCTATCATAATTGGTGTTGATTCAGTTTTTGAATTGTATACAACTGCAGGAGTTTTTCCCTCTTTTAGGAGGACCTTAGCCTTCTTTTCCTTAGGATTTCTCTTTTCGAATGATATCTTTTCCATGAGTTATTCAGTAATAGTGATTATTTATGTGTGGTGAGTATACCAAATTTGAAAGAGCAGAGCAAGACGTAGTAATAGCTAAGAAAGAAGTAAAGATCATTGTTAAAAATTTTAATTTTAGTACTTGACAGTATGTTTTCTATTAAATATACTTAGCAGATAATCTTATTCTCTGCTAATATGGATCTTACAGAAAGACAGAAGGAGATACTTTTGGCCATAATCCATGAATTTATGGAAGAGCCAGAAGAAGTTGGTTCTTTATCGCTCGTTGAAAAGTATAATCTAGGAGTAAGTTCGGCCACGATACGAAATGAAATGGTAAAATTGATGAGATTGGGACTGTTGGAAAAAAGTCATGTATCATCAGGAAGACTTCCTACAGACCAAGCCATCAGATTCTATGTTTCCGAAGTTCTTCGTGACGGGAAGCTAAATCCATTGATATCTGTTGAAATTCGTCAAGGAATTTTTCGAGATAGATTTTCTAAAGATACGGTGATTAACTCGATTTTGGAAATAGTTTCTAAAGAGGCAGAGTCATTGGTTTTCATAATTTTGGATGAGGAAGTTAGATACTATGGAATGTCAAATATATTGAAATATGACGAGTTTAAAGATGTAGACAAAATAGCAACGATATTTGACATACTCGAGGACAAAAGCTTCCTTTTAAATCTGGCTGAAAAGTATTCTAGTTCAGGTGTTTCCCTGCTCATTGGAAGTGAGCTTGGAGTTGAGAATATGTCAGAGTGTGCTTTGGCTTTCACAAAAATTCCCTTCTGGGACACTGAAAAAGCATATGTAGGAATAATAGGATCTAAGAGAATGGATTATTCGAAAATAATACCTATACTGGATGAGGTCAGAAATTCACTGGTATCATCCATGGCTGGGTGGAATTAATTTAATAGTGTTTTAGTATGACTAAAGATGGTCGAAAAAAAATTGAAAAGAATTCAAAAGAGAAAGAGCTGGAGGAGAAACTAAGGCAGTTGGCATTGGATATAGATAAGGTTGAAGATGAGAAGCTGGAGATACAGAATCAATTGAAGAAGGCTTTAGCGGATTACCATAACCTGCTTAGGGATGTTGGAAAGAGGCAGGAGTTACAGTTCTTTCAATTGAAGAAGACATTGTGTGAAGATGTTATACCATCTCTTGATGCCATATATCTTGCGATAAAAAGCGGAGAAGAGATGAAGCTTGGTGAAAAAGAGAAGGCATGGATGGATGGGATAGCAGGAATATTAGAAAATTTAGAAAAATCTTTTGAAAGGATAGGATTGAAACAATATTGGCCTCAAAAAGGCGAAAACTTTGATAGCTCTGTGCATGAGGCTGTCGCTGTTGTCGAGCAAGGAGAAAGCGGGAAAATATTTGATGTTTTACAACCTGGGTACACTCTTGATGACACAGTGATAAGACAGGCCAGAGTTGTGGTATCGAAATAATATAAATTTTTAATTGTACAAATATGGGAAAAATAATAGGAATAGATCTTGGAACAACAAATTCTGCGATGGCATATATGGAAGGCGGAAAGCCTAATATTATTGCTAATTCACAAGGAGGGAGATTAACTCCTTCTGTTGTTGCTGTAGATGATAAAGGAGAGATTTTGGTTGGAACTCCAGCCAAGAATCAGGCGATTATGAATCCTGAAGGAACTATCTACTCTGTGAAGAGATTGATAGGAAGAAGTTGGGATGATCCAGAAGTTGAAAAGGACAAGAAATTGCTTCCTTTTGAGATGAGAAAAGCATCTAACGGAGGAATTGAAGTGAAGATGGGTGATAAGTGGTACACTCCACAGGAGATTTCTGCAAAGATACTTGGAAAAATGAAGAAAGATGCTGAAGACTTTTTAGGAGAAAAAGTTACAGAGGCTGTGATAACGGTACCTGCATATTTTGATGATTCGCAGAGACAGGCTACAAAAGATGCTGGGAAAATAGCTGGACTTGATGTCAAGAGAATAGTCAATGAGCCTACTGCAGCTGCTTTAGCATATGGTATTGGTAAAGGTAAAGACGAGAAGGTTGCCGTTTTTGATCTAGGTGGAGGAACATTTGATATCTCAATACTAGAAATAGGAGATGGTGTTTTTGAGGTTCTGTCAACAAATGGAGATACACATCTTGGAGGTGATGACTTTGATCAAGTGATAATTGACTATCTTGCAGAGCAGTTTAAGAATAAGGAGGGATTTGATTTGAGGAGTGATAGAACAGCGTTGCAGAGGCTAAGAGAAGCCGCAGAAAAAGCTAAAATAGAGCTTTCAACAACAGAGGAAACAGAAGTAAATGTTCCGTACATAACTGCGACAGACAAAGGGCCTAAGCATCTGAAGGAAAAGTTAACAAGATCTCAGCTTGAGAAATTAACTGCTGATTTAATTGCAAAAACAGTTGAACCATGTGAAAAAGCATTGAAGGATGCAAAATTAAGTAAGAAAGATATTGATGAGGTTCTTTTAGTTGGAGGAATGACCAGAATGCCGGCTGTCCAGAAGAAAGTATCTGAAATATTTGGGAAAGAGCCAAGTAAAGGTGTTAACCCAGATGAAGTAGTTGCTTTAGGAGCGGCAATACAAGGAGGTGTTCTAGGTGGTGATGTAAAAGATATTACACTTCTTGATGTTACTCCATTGTCTTTAGGTTTAGAGACTCTAGGAGGTGTAATGACAAAACTCATAGAGAGAAATACAACAATACCTGTGGAGAAGAAGCAAATCTTTTCAACAGCTGCAGATAATCAACCCGCTGTAGAAATACATGTTCTTCAAGGAGAAAGGGAAATGGCTGATGACAATAAGACTCTTGGCAGATTCATACTTGATGGAATAGCACCAGCACCTCGAGGTGTTCCTCAGATTGAGGTAACATTTTCGATAGATGCAAATGGTATTTTGAATGTAAAAGCTGTTGACTTAGCTACGAAGAAGGAGCAGAAAATCACAATAACTGCATCTACAGGCTTAACAGAAGAGGAGATAAACAGAATGGTAGAGGAAGCTGCTAAGAATGCTGAAGAGGATAAAAAGAAGAAAGAAAGGGCTGAGAAGAGAAATAATGCAGATACTTTGTCGTTTAGTGCATTGAAATTTGTAGAGGAGAATGGTGATAAAATTGATGAGGCACAGAAGGAAGATATAAAGAAAAAGGCGGAGGAACTTAAAGAAATGATTTCGAAAGACGACTTTGATACTGAAGAAGTAGAGAAGAAATCTGAGGAATTAAGCAAAGTTATGCAGGAGGCAGGAAAGAAGATGTATGAAAATGCCTCTAAAGAGTCTGCTTCTCAATCAGATTCTTCTGGCAAATCAAAGGATGATGAAAAGAAAGATGATGTGAAAGAAGGAGAAGTAGTCGAGTAAATTTCTTCTTGAGTCCTGACTTCTTTATGACAAGGGAGGTATTGGCCTCCCTTGTTTTTTGTGTTACCATTTACTGATTGTAAATAATATGTTGATCTGCCCTAACATGTCTGATAATCAGAAAAGAGGTTTTCTTAAGAACTTTAGTATAGTTAAAGCTGAAAGATTATTGTTATGCATTCTCCTTTTTATACTTCCATTAGCGGTTGTTCCATTATCTTGGGATTGGAATGAGAGACCTATGTCTTTGTGTATTTTGCTATTTACTACAATAATTGCAGGGCTGGAGATAATAAAGCTAATAAAGGAAGGTAAATTTTGTGTGATCAAAACTTCTGTAGATACTGCTGTTTTGCTGTTATGCGGATCCTATGTACTTTCTACAATTTTTTCACAGGATGTTAATACAAGTTTATGGGGAATAGATCATAGACTTGGAGGTGGATTGATAACTGTTATGTCAGTTGTTGCATTAACAGTTTTTTCAAGATCATTCATAACTGATGTTAAACATGTAAAAGAGTTGTTTTTTTCGTTTATGGCAGGTATGTTTATCAACAACATACTTAGTATTTTAGCTTTTCTTGGAGTAAATATTTGGTCTTCCGTGCCTGTCTACAAGAATATGTTTCAAGAAGGTCTACCAATACTTAGATCAGCAAGAATATACATTCTTACAAATTTGATAACTCTGTTGCTTTCCTTTGGCTTTATTGGTGAATATTTGATTTTTAAGGGAAAGAAAAGTGTTTTCATGGCTTCCCTTATAATTGCGTTGGTCTCAATTATTGGTATTTTAATGTTCTCAATAGTTCAGGGAACTGGTCTAGTTGTACTTTTCTTGGTTTTGTTTGTTCTTATGAATATGTTCATAATTAAAAAGTTTAAGCTTTCAGAAAAATCGTTTAAGAATATTCTTGTTGTGTTTCTGATTATTACTCTTTCAATATCTATCCCATTTGCATTGATGCATATTCCATCATTTAGGGAAAGTAAAATTCCTGATGATTTTAGATTAGTGGGACAAGTATTTTTAGGGAGTGATCTTTCTTGGTCTGTTGCATCTTCTGTCTTTGTAAAATCATTGTCTACTGCACTACTTGGTCTTGGAATGGATACCTATTCCATTGCTTACAATATGTTTAAGCCAGTTAGTGAAAATCTTCTTGCATACAACAATGTGACATTTTATTCCGGAGGGAATGAGATCTATACTCAGTTTGCGAATGGAGGATTGGTGTGGCTTTTGTGCTGGGTGATATTTGGGTATTCGATATTTAAGTCTGTGTTTTTGGATTTAAGAAAACTCAAATTAAATTCTGGAAAGATAAATACTTGGTATTTGATTGTTGTTGACTCAGTTATGGTCTTGATATTTTGTTCTTCTTTGTTTACTGCATTTTCTGTTATCAATTTGCTTATCTTATTCTTGATGGTGTCTTTAAGGGGTGTTTTGAAGGATATTTTGAATGAAGGAAACGAGGAAAAAGTTGTCATGAGATTATGGGCAGGAAGTGTATCTGGTTCTCCAGAAAAAGGTAATGCAAAGGGAAATTTCCGTGTGTTGTTAGCCGTTATAGTTGCTGTTGTAGTGGTCCTTATTTCAAGAATTTGGGTTTACAAGGGCATTTCTACTGGATATATGCTAATGGCCGAGTCATACAGGATTTCTGAAGGAGCAAAATTGACTGATCAGAAGGTATCGTATGAAGATAAAAAGAGTACAGCTGATTCAATAATTAATCATTATACTAATGCTGTTAAATTTGATAAAAATAACCCTCTTGCAAACAGGAAACTTGGATTGGCATATATGGATAAAATAGACATAGAGGTGAAAGAGTATCTTAGTGTAGAGGAAGATAAGAGGAGTCAAGATATAGTGAATGAAGTTAATAAATTAAAAAACTACGCAATAGATACTACGAAAAAAAGTACAGAAATTGCAGGATATGTATATTCCAATTGGGAAGCTATGTCCAATGTCTATATGGGATTGGTAGGTATGGGTTATGAGGGTTTTGTGTCTGATTGTGTATATTCAATAGAGAAGGCTATATCACTTAATCCTTCTAATTATGAATTGTATTTTAAAGAAGCACAAATGTATGTCATAGGGAAGGATACTGATAGTGCTTTATCATCGCTTACAAAAGTTTTAGGAATTAATCCACAGTATATCCCAGCGTTATATTTGTCTGCCGAATTGAATAAAGAAAAAGGAAGGGAAGATGTTTATGAATCCTATCTTCGTGCTGCAAAGACTATTCTAGAAACAAATGATGCAACAAATAATGAGGTATACAACGATATTTCTAAAAAGCTTCAGGAACTTGAAAGTTCATCTGTAAACAAGAAACAAGAATCTGGTACTGAAAAGACAGAAAAAAGTGACTAAACATAATTGGGTTTCCCTCTGAAAAGGCAAAATCCATGTATACTCGTTAATTCTTCGGAGCTATTTTTAATGCATGCACCAACACTATTTAATGTACTACCTGTAGTAACAACGTCATCAACGATTATTACATTTTTGTAGCTATTAAGTTTTTCTTTATTTCCTACTGAAAATTTATCCTTTGAAATAAAATACCTACTTTCCCTATCTTTTAGCGATTGATGCTCATTTGAGAGATCGTTATTTTTAACAATGTCATCTGCATAATCAAAATTGAATTCCTCTGCCAATATTTCAGCTATGTACTCTGTTTGATTAAAACCCCTTTCTCTTAATCTCCTTTGAGAAATTGGCATGGGTATAACTAAAGTTCTTGAAAGTTCTTTTGTATAAGAAAAGTCTCTAGAGATTAAAGGGATTAAAACATCAAGAAGAATATTTATATCATATACTCCAGAGTACTTATATTTTTTTAGAAAAATAGATGATACCTTGTTATATTCCCATCCAGTAAAAACTGAGTCGAAAACAGCATCAGCTCTACACACATCATGAGTTTTGTAATTGCTTGAAATCCTTCTGCATACATAGCACTCAGGTAAATTCCTCTTAAGTAATTTTTGGCATTTATCACATAAATAACTTCCAGTTTTTCCACATATACAACATGACCTTGGATAGAAAATATCTAAAATTCCCATTAAAATATAGTACTGAAAAAATCTTAAAAAATAGTGAAATAAAGAAAATTTTGGTATAAACTATGAAGACGATCCCAACCTAAATAATTCCGTGAAGAAAAGCATGTTTGAGTTTTTGAAGAAAAAAAACAGTGTCTATGTTGTAATGATTCTCCTTTTGATTACTAAGGTTTTGGGCTTTTTGAAACTTAGAACTATTGCCCAATTGTTTGGTGCAACACATGAATTAGATATCTTCTGGGCTGCCTTTACAATTCCAGATATGCTGTTTATGATTGTCGCTGCGGGATCTATCAATGCTGCTATTATTCCCATATTTAGTGAACTACTTCATAAAAAAGGGCAGGAAGCTTTGGACAAGTTTTTCAATAATTTATGCTTGATTATGAGTTGGACAGTAATAATAATTGCTATTATTTTGTTTACTTTTACTCCGCAGTTAACCAGCCTAATAATTGGTTCTGAAAATATACAGAACATGCTTAACTTTTCGAACAGGATAGAAGCAGAGGATTTTAATTTGTTTGTTCAATTGACGAGGATAATGATGATATCCCCAGTATTGTTGAGTATTAGTACACTGTTAACAGGTTACCTTCAGACTAGAAAAGAATTTTTTATAACATCACTCTCTCCACTTTTCTATGACTTAGCAATGATAATAGGACCAATTGTTTTTGTTGCATACATGAAAAATGGAGTGTATGGAATAGCATGGTCTGCAGTATTAGGTTCTTTAGCACATTTTTTGGTGCAAGTTCCTACTTTCAGAAAGTTCTACAAAGGAAAGTTCTTCTTCTCTTTTAATACCATAAAAGAAGCTGTACACGACTCTCAAGTTTGGAGGACGATAAGACTTGCAGTTCCTAGGACTATATCAATAGTAGGAGAACAGATAAATGTTGTCGTAAACACATTGATAAGCTTTTCATTGGCACCTGGAGCTCTTAGTGCATATAAATTTGCATTAAGTCTGCACATGTTTCCAATCAACATTATTGGAAGTGCTGTAGCTCAGGTATCTCTTCCAAATCTTGCCGAAAATTGTGATGATTCTAAGAAGTTTGGAGAAATATTAAATGAAGCAGTGCAATTTTCTTTGTTTCTTGTTCTTCCGATAGTTGCTGTATTTTTAATATTGAGATTCCCAATAGTAAGACTGGCGTATGGAACTGGGGCATTTGACTGGAGAGCTACAATCATCACTGCATGGTGCTTAGTACTTCTCTCTCTCTCGATCATAGGGCAGACAATAACTCAAATTCTGCTTCGTGCATTTTATGCTATAAAAGAGACATGGCTTCCCCTTCTTGCTGTTGCAATTTGTATAGTTATAAATATAGTTCTCGCATTTTGGTTCACAAATTTTTTTAGCCATTATTACGATTGGAGACCGATTATTAGGCAGATGACTGTGCAGATTTCAGATGCTAATGGTCCTGAGTTTTTTAATGTACTGCATTCATTCTTTAAGGATGTTTCTGTTTGGTGTTCAACAAGAGGAGATTCAGATATGGCAGTAGGAGGTCTTTCTTTAAGCTTAAGTGTTACATACTTTGTTGAAAGTATAATCCTCGGAATATTACTGAATAAAAAGATTAAGATAATTTCTTGGAAGGAGACGATACAACCTGCTCTAGTAAAATTTGTAAATGCAGGATTCATGGCTGTTGGTATGTATTTCTTGTACAGGTTGTTTGATTTTCAATTAGATACTAGTAGAACGATATCCATATTGATATTGACAGTATGCACGACTCTTTATGGGTGTGTGTCATATTGGATAGGATGCAAGGTGTTTAACATAAAGGAACTTGAATATTTTGAAAAGCACTTACATTCGCTTAAAAATAGATTATTAAGAAAGGCTGAATGAAAAAATTTCTTTTGATATTTTTTGTGGGAATATTTGTAATAGCTATTATCTTTTGTGGAATTGTTCTCTTCAAATATAACTCTTGGAAGAAGGAATTTAATAAAGAAGGTGATAATATTTCATGCTTTAGTAATATTCATCAGGATAGCAATATTGATACTTCAGAAAAAATTAAAGATTTTGTACTATCATCTTCTTCTGGGTATTTACAATTTTCAATAGATGAAACACTCTCTTTTCTTCATAATGATGTCAAAGTTTCAGAAGGTATGAATATTGAAGATATATGCATAAATCCAAGTAAGGGTGAGTGGACAGTGTATATTAATACGAAGGTAGAGAATTTTGATCTTCCATGGATAAAATTAAATGTTATCAAAGATGAAAGAGAGACAGTAGAACTTTATGTTAGTGAAATTTCATTCGGAGATATGAAAATACCAGATATTCTTGCAAATGGTATCCTAGATGAGATAAACAGAGGAATAAGCGATGGTATTTTGATAGTAAATGAAAATAATTTCTTGGGGAAAAATATAACTAACATAGAACTGTTAAATGATGGTGTAGTAATACGCTGATGATTATTGCCAAAATAAATCTCAGATGCTACAATACTCTGGCAATTGATAAATTGATCTGCTAAATGTCATATGAGTAAAGATATAAAAATTAAGCCATTAGGCAAAAAAGTTCTTGTTAAACCAGATAAGGTTGAGGAAAAAACTGCTGGTGGTCTAGTTCTTCCGCCAAGCTCAACTGAAGGTGAAAAACCTGAAACTGGTGTAGTAATCAAGCTCGGAGAAGGTACTGTAAAAGGGAAAAAGGTTACTTTTGATGTCAAGGTTGGGGATAGAATATATTTTAAGAAATATTCTCCTGATGAAATAGAGGTTGATTCTGAAAAATATTTTATTCTTGATTCTGACGATATACTGGCTGTCTTGGAATAGCCTTTTTCTGTGTGAGCTATATTAATTTTTAGTACAAAAAACTATGGCAAAATCAATTATTTACAATGAAGAAGCTAGAAAAGCCTTAAAAGCTGGAGTAGATACAATCGGGAATGCTGTTAAAGTAACATTAGGACCAAAAGGGAGAAATATTGCATTGGCTAAGAGTTTTGGGAGTCAAGTTATTACTAAAGACGGTGTTACTGTTGCTAAAGAAATAGAAGATAAAGATCCTTTCAGGAATGTCGGTGTAGAAATGATAAAAGAGGCTTCAAACAAAGTGAATGATTTGGCAGGAGATGGTACAACAACCGTTACTGTACTTGCTCAAGCAATAGCAGCTGCTGGCTTTAAAAATGTAGCTGCAGGAGCAAATCCAATATCGTTAAAAAGGGGCTTGGATAAAGGAACAGAAGAAATAGTAAAGGAGCTTTCAAAAATGGCTAAAAAAATAAGTGGAAAGGAAGAAATTTCACAAGTTGCAACAATTTCTACAAATAACGAAAAAGAACTAGGAGATATGATAGGCGGAGTTTTTGAAAAAGTTGGTAAAGATGGAGTTATCACTGTAGAAGAGGCTAAAGGCTTTAACGATGAAGTTGAATATACGGAAGGTATGGAGTTTGAGAATGGCTATGTAAGTGCATACTTCATAAATAGCCCAGAGACTTTAGAGACAATTATGGATAATCCATATATATTTATAACGGACAAAAAGTTGTCTAATTTGCAGGATATTCAAGCTATTGCAGAAAAAGTTTTGTCAGCTGCAAATAGACCTTTGGTAATCATAGCTGATGATATTGAGAATCAAGCGTTAGCAACATTAGTTGTTAATAAACTGAGAGGAACTTTAGATGTTGTTGCAGTGAAAGCTCCTGGATTTGGGGATAGGAAGAAAGAAATGCTAAAAGATTTAGCAGTTTTGACTGGGGCGGAATTCATATCGGAAGAGTTAGGCAGAACCCTAGATGCTGTTGAGTTAACTGATTTAGGGTCTGCTAAGAGAGTTATTGTAAACAAGGAGAAAACAATTATTGTTGAAGGAAAAGGAGAGAAAGAGGATATTGAAAATAGAATAAAAGAGATAAGAACACAAATAGAAAATACAACATCAGACTATGACAGAGAAAAACTTCAAGAAAGGTTAGCCAAACTAGCAGGAGGAGTTGCAGTTATAAAAGTAGGAGCTGCTTCAGAGGTAGAAGCTAAAGAAAAGAAAATGAGAATAGAAGATGCAATAAATGCAACTAGAGCTGCAATAGAAGAGGGTGTTGTCGCAGGAGGTGGTCTTGCATTGCATAATGCTAAGGAAGTTTTAAACAAGATTAAACTTGATGACAAAGATGAACAACTGGGAATAGATATATTGAAATCAATTCTAAGCGAACCATTGAAGCAAATTGCTGAGAATGCTGGAGAAGATGGTGCAGTTGTGGCATCTAATTGTAAGGGAAACAAAGGATTTAATGCTAAAACAGGAGAATATGTTGATATGTTTGAGGCAGGAATAATAGATCCAGTTAAAGTTACAAGACTTGCTCTAGTTAATGCAGTATCTGTGGCGTCAATGTTGATAACAACAGAGGCAGTAGTCGCAGATATTCCAGAAGAAAAAGAGCATTCCCATGCAGGAGCAGAAATGGGAGATATGTCAGGAATGATGTAATAAACTAAGTCCTTTATCCGCCGTCAATGGGGAACTTTGTAAAGAGAACGGAGAATTTTGTATGTGAAAACTGTAAAACAGAGAATATTGGCGGTGGATACACGGACCATTGTTTTAAGTGTTTGTATTCAAAACATGTTGATATTAATCCAGGTGATAGGAACTGTAAGTGCCAAGGACTGATGAAGCCGGTATTTGTAGATATACATAATGGCAAGTATCGAATATATTATGAATGTGAAAAATGTGGCTACAAGCATAGAGTTATTGCTAGTAAGAATGATAATTTTGAAGAGATTGTAAAATTAACAGGATGTGGATATTAAAACCTTATCTCTTGGGCAATGACTTTCCCAAGAAGTGTATCTTTCATGCCTTTTGAAAATCTTTTGACAAAAAGTTTATTTTGATTCTGTACCAAAACTAGATCACCTGCAGAAATATGAGAATTTGGAGAGATATACAAACATCCAGCTTTAGTAAATTCGTAAGCCTCTGTGCTGTTGATTTCAATGATTGAAGTATCTATGACAAACGCATCTTGATCTTGCTGAATAATCCAGTCGGGACATGAATAGAATAAATAAGTGTTTGATTTTGAAAATTTCTTCGGAATCTGGGTAAACAAAGGTACTCTGTTTCCATGAGAAAATGCAATATCATCAGAATCTCTCAACAAAGCTGACGGAGTTGTATCTAGAGCATCGGCTAAATTGTCTAATTGATTGAGTGGAGAGCTGACACCTCTTTCGTATCTAGATACCATTTCCCATGTCTTCCCTATTTTATCAGCAAGCTCCTGTTGTGTAAGTTTCTTTTTCTGCCTATATATCTTTATATTCTCTCCAATATAATTATCTTTCATATATTCAAATTCTATTTACATATGTAAAAGGATAGAATAGATTTTACTGTCATAAATAAGAAATATACTTTCTTGTTTTGCAATGATTTTGTAATTTAATAAGCCTAAAATATTCTGATTATGAATGAAAAAGTCATAGTTTCTCAGATAGAAAAGCTACTCTCCAGCTATAACAAACTTATGGAATCAAACAGTTATAGTCATTCCAATATCAAAGAAATGAGAGAAATCCTAAAGAAAATACAAAAATCATTATGAAATTACTTTTATCCAGTTCTCTTTAAGCCATTTGTCTGCTAATTTTTGCTCCTCGAGTAATCCTCTTTTTTTCAACTCTTTATTAATAATATTTCCCTTGTGTGGTTTGGAAAATTGCTTTTTCAATGGAGAATTAAAGCCATGAGTATAATGACATAACTCATGAGCTATTGTTGCTTTTATTACATACTCTGGAACTACCTCATTTCGAAAATATCTAGTTATTGTTATTATAGAAATACTTTTGTTATCTTGAACGATATATTCATCATATTTCTTTCTCATTAAACCCTTGATCTTACTTTCATTGTGAGCCAACGATATACATCCAAGCTGCCTTTTAGAATATTTTCCAAACTTAATTAGCACAAAATTCTTCCTAGGAACATCACAGAAATAGTTGTCCCATAAGTCATAAAGTAGATTTTCTAAAAAATCATTATCTCTCATTTATTCAATATATTTTGACAGCATGTTATCATATTTCAATGAGTCTTAAGAAAACCACAGGCAATTTTACCACATTAAAAAAAGTTCTATCATTTATCTATTCTAGATACGCAAAATATGCGGTCTCTAGAGATATTTTGTCTGTAATCTCCTCAATTGCAGAAATCTTGTCAATTACAGTATTTGGTAAATTCATAGATGCGACGGTAGAAATATTTGCAGAATGGGACTCTTTTGATCTTACGACATACATAGCGTCTGAGTCTTTTGAATATCTTCTCTTCCTACTACTTCTTTGGATATTTTCACAGGTATGTTCCCAAGGGAAATCATACCTATATACAGTAATATCCGAAAAGATTACAAAAGATTCTCAACATATGCTGATATCAAAAGTTGCAGAATCAAATATGGAAGACGTTGAGAAAGAAGATTTTCAAGATATGATTACATATGTTCCAGCACTTTCAATAGGCAAAATAGCCCCAATATATGATTATTTATCAGTCATATTATCTAACATTATTCGTTTTGTAGGAGCGGTCATAATCATTTACAAAATAATGGGTGTTTCTGTATTTTTAATTGTACTATTTGTCATTCCAGAAGCGGTAATTGTACACTTGAAAAGGAAGGAAATACTCAGATACCAAGATGAATCAGTAGGAAAATTAAAATTCCTAAATTACATACAAAATCTTTCCCTTACAATTTCAAACTTTCTTGAATTACGAGTAAACAATGTATATTCATATTTGAAAAGAAAATATGAATCAGAATATGATGAATATCAAACAGGGTATCTTAAAGCACTCTCTAGCTTGTATTCAGATGATACAGCAGCTGGTATTCTTGGACAGTGCATGAAATTTGGATATGTTCTATATGTACTGTCTGTTTCTATTGCTAAAAAAGTATCCTTTGGTACATTCAAAGCTTTATATGACTATATTGATTCTGCATATGCAGGAATTTTTAATATATTAAACTCAATCTCCCTTATAGGGTTTAACTTGGGATATGTTGAAAAATTTTTTGCCCTTGTAGAATACAACTGTTTCGGAGATAAATACCATGGAGATAGAAAACTTGGAAGTCACACCCCTTTACTTGAATTTAAAAATTTGAGTTTTGCATACCCTGATGATCCAGAAACACTAATTTTGAAGAATTTAAATATTACAATTAGACCAGGAGAAAAAGTTGCTTTTCTAGGAGGAGATGGATCTGGAAAAAGTACTACTGTAAAGATATTAACTGGGCTGTATGCTGTTGAGATTGGAGATTATCTGTTAGATAACATACCTACAAAAGAATTAGACCGAGGAGAATTGAAGAAAAAGCTTTCTGTAATTTTTCAAGACTACATTAACTATAATTTTAGTCTAAAAGAGAATGTAGTAATATCAGGACAACGAAAAAATGTAAACGAAGAGCTATACAAAAAGGTTACAAAAATAGCTGGAATAGAAGAATTGAAGAAAGTCGCCAATATTGAGGATAAAAGTATTCTTGGAAAAGTATTTCCATCAGGAAAAGATCTTTCTCCTGGTTATTGGCAGAGACTTGCGATAGCAAGAATGTTATACAGAAATAAAGATATATTCATAATGGATGAACCTTTTACATATGTAGATGATATATCCGCAGAAAAAATTTTGAATGGAATATTTGAATTTGCTGGAGAAGATAGAACAATTATATATATAACTAGGAGAACAAAGTTTTTGGAAAAATTTGATAGGATATATTACTTTGAAAAAGGTAAGATCATAAGGGAGGAAAAATGGAGTGAAATACAAGATAAACTAGGAGTATTGTAAGTGATGGTGTAAAATATAGGTATGCAAATATTAGATGGAAAGAAGCTTTCTAAAAAAATACTAGAGAACATATCTGAAGAAATTCAAGGGTTAAAAGCGATGAAAAAACAAGTTCCAAGGCTTGATGTGATAATTGCTGGGGACGATTTTGGTAGCATGAAGTATGTTCAAATGAAGGAGAGAACTGCACAGGAAATAGGTTTAGAGGTGAAGGTTCATCATTTTTCTAGTGAGACGAAAACAGATGAAATCGTAAATTTGATAAATTCGTTGAATAAAGATACAGAAGTAACTGGCATTATGGTTCAGCTTCCTCTCCCAAAAAATATTGATGATAATGTTGTTCTTGAAACAATTTCGTCAGAGAAAGATGTAGATGGACTTACCGCAGTGAACTTAGGAAGACTTTTTCAAAATAGTAAGTTTGGAATAGCTCCTGCGACACCGCTTGGTATAATGAAATTGCTTAGTGAATACAATATTGATATATCTGGAAAAAGAGCAGTAATAATTGGAACTAGTAATATTGTTGGAATTCCTCTAGGTGCTATGTTTCTTAATGAGCATGCGACTGTTACTTTATGTAACTCAAAAACAAAAGGTCTAAAAGAAATTTGTAAAGAAGCTGATATATTAGTTAGTGCTACAGGAATTCCCTTGTTGATAAAAGGAGAATATCTTAAGAAGGGCTGTGTAGTTATCGATGTAGGATCAAACAAGCATCCTCGAACTGGGAAGGTTACTGGTGATGTTGATTGGGAATCTGTGAATGGAATTCCATCTTATATAACTCCAGTTCCTGGAGGTGTTGGTCCAATGACTATAGCTTGTCTTATGTTAAATTTAATGACCTGCTGGAAAAATGCTAAGAGATGAAAAAATAGAGAGTCTGATAGATTTAGAAAAGGAAAGGCAGAAGAGTGGAATAGAGTTAATAGCTTCTGAGAACTATACTTCTGAAGAGGTTTTAAAGTGTATGGGCTCGATACTGACGAATAAATATTCGGAAGGTTATCCTGGGAAGAGATATTACAAAGGGAATCAATATGTAGATGAGATAGAGATAGAGGCTATTGAGAGAGCTAAGCAATTATTTGGTGCTGAGCATGTCAATGTTCAACCGTATTCAGGATGCAGTGCAAACTTAGCAGTACATTTTGCTTTGCTTAATCCTGGAGATAGAACTCTTGGAATGAGTTTAGATTCGGGTGGTCATTTAAGTCATGGTTTTAAGGTTTCTATAAGTGGAAAATATTTTAATTCTGCAAGTTATGGGGTAGATGAGAATGGGTATTTAGATTATGAAGAGGTTGAAAAAATAGCAAAGGAGCATCATCCTAAATTGATATGGGCTGGTTTTTCTGCATATTCTAGAATCGTTGACTGGAAAAGATTTAAGGATATAGCTGACAGTGTGGGGGCATATTTGTGTGCTGATATATCACATGTTGCAGGTTTGGTTGCTGGAGGTGTTTATCCTTCTCCTGTTGGTATAGCCGATGTGGTTACTACGACAACGCACAAGACACTGAGAGGACCACGAGGGGCCATAATCATGTGTAATGAAGAGTTGGCTTCTTTGATAGACAAGGCAGTGTTTCCAGGTCTTCAAGGAGGTCCTCACAATCATATTACGGCAGGTATGGCGGTTGCGTTTAAAGAGGCTATGTCTGACGAGTTTAAGGAATATGTTGCACAAGTAGTTAAAAATTCACAAGAATTGTGTAATTCCCTAAAAAGTATGGGTTATGACATTATATCTGGAGGTACTGATAATCACATGTTCCTAGTAAATATTATGAGTTCATCAGGTATAGGAGGGGAGGAGGCATCTTCAATTCTTGAGAAAGTGAATATTACGGTTAACAAGAATGCTATTCCGTATGATAACAGAAAACCATGGGATCCTTCTGGTATAAGGATAGGAACACCTGCTGTTACTACAAGGGGAATGAAGGAAAAAGATATGACTAAAATAGCAGTATTTATAGATACTGCTATAAAGAATAGAGATAATGAAGAAGTTTTGAAAAGCTTAAAATTAGATGTGCAGGATTTTGCATCCAAATTTCCAATACCAGGTATTTAATTAATATAGTTTAGATATGAAAATAAGTTTTAGAAAAGATTTAGGAATTGCAACAATAAAATCTGAATCTAACTGGAATAGTATTAATATACATACACTTTTGCAAAATGTGGGGGAGAAACGTCCTTCAATAAATGCATATCTTGCAGCAAGATACAGTAGGTCATCTGATTCCATTTTGGATATTGCTTCGGAGATAATTAAGGATAATAGGGATTCTGCAGAGAGACTCGAGAAGATATTTGCTGGGTATGGTCATAAATCAGTTGGTGATATGGCTGACCTATTTGTGTGTCTTGAGAATATTCCAATGTTTTCTGCGATGAAAATATTTTATGCTAATTCAGTTATAGCTGGGCAGGAAAGATCTACAAGATATCAGAATTTTGAGAATCCAGAATTTATCAAGATACCAAGAGAGATTTGTGAGAATACTGATGTGAGGAAGGAGTATGAAAGGATTATGTTAAAGGAGATTTCTGATTATAGAGAACTTCTTAAGCCTACAAGAGAGAGTTTAGGTAATTATTTCTCAATAAATCAGGAGAGTCCTCAGGAAACTTCGGCTTTGAAATCGAGAGCTTTTGATACTGCTAGATATCTCTTGCCTTTTGGGCTTGCTACAAGTTCTGCATATTTGATGTCTGCAAGATGTTGGTCTGACGAGATTTCATATTTATCTGCAAGTGATTCTGTTGTTGATAATGAGATATCAGAATTACTTATTAATTTGCTTGGTGAGAGTGATTTGGATGCGAAGGGGTATATTCGTGAGGCTGATAATTTGATAAGGCATACAGATGCTAATTGCAATAGAAAGAATTCAACAGAGGAAATAATTGAATATTTAAGTAAATTTATTTCGAAAGAGCAAATTAGGGATATTGCAGAGAATGAGAAGGATTCTGTCATAGTGTCGTATTGTCCAGATTGTACTGAAACATTGATTTCCCATTATGAATTATTAATAAATCCCTTAGGGTCTGCTGAGGAATTAGAGTTTTCTGAAGATGATCAGGAATACATAAGCAATGTATTGTTTGAGAGGCATGATCATAACAACACTATTGGAAATTTAGGACAGTCTGGTGCTATTAAAGTTTCTGGTTTTGCTTCTTTGGGGACGCTAAAGGATTTGAATAGGCATAGGAGTTTAGAAAGATTTATTCCTTTGCTACATGATGGTGTAGATATGGATCAGGAGTTAAGGAGAAGGAATGATCAGTGTTTTTATTTGTGTAACTATTTGGATATTCCAAATTTGAGCAGATTAAAGAAGGAGTATCAGGAGAGGCTAGAGGAGACATACGAGAGGATAAGGGGGTGGAGAAAATATGCAGAAGAATATATGCCAAAGGAAGTAGTTGATGAATTTACTAGGTATCTGCTTCCTCATGCTCATGCAACTAAGTATGTAATGTATGGGTCTTTTGATGATTTGCAATATGTAATTAATTTGAGGAGTAGGAATGGAGGACATATAGCGTATAGAGTGCTAGTCTATGAATGGTTGAGACAGCTTAGTGCGAAGGATCCTATATGGAAAGCATTGCTTAAAAAAGTTATTACTCCAAGGGTTGATGATAAATCTCAGTTTATAGATAGGAGTTAATTTTAATTTTGTTTTGATATGATTCTCTCAGATGTTTCTATTAAGGAGAAGATGAAGAATGGCGAGATTATTATTGATCCTTTCCATGATGAATTTTTACAGCCTGCATCATATGATCTTCACCTAGATAGATATTTTTTAGTTTTTAATAAAGAAAATGTAGGGGTTATTGATGTGAAGAATCGTTGTGATAATTTAATGAGGGAGATTGATATTGGGGAAAATGGATTTTTTATAATTCATCCGGGGGAACTTGTTCTTGCTAATGTAAAAGAGGTAATAGGTGTTGATGATAAGCATGTTGGGCGATTAGAGGGAAAGAGTTCTTTAGGAAGAATTGGTTTGATAGTACATGCCACGGCTGGTTTTCTTGATCCTGGGAATAAGTTGAGGATGACGTTAGAGTTATCAAATTTATCGTCTCTTCCCATTAAGGTATATGAGGGAATGGGGATTTCTCAGATAGCTTTTGAAGAGTTAGACCGTCCATGCAGAAGAGTATATGGTGATAAGGCTTTACATAGTAAATATGTTGGCGATTCAAAGGTAAAAGAAAGCCAAATGTGGAGAAACTTCAAAGATAGCAAAAACACACTCCATTAGTTACATTGTAGGTGGAACTTGAGGAAGTTCACCTGATGGAGTTTCATCAATTTTGGGCTGTATTGGTTGTCCAGCAGGTTGTTGAGGAATTTTGCTTATTTCACTATTAATCATATTCTGAAAATCATCTTGAGCTGGTATCTCTCCTGTAGTGTCAGGAATAGTAACTGCTGGTTCTGTTTGCATTGGCTGTGGTTGTTGTGGAAACTGAGAACTATTATCTGGAGACAAAAAATCGCTCGCAACAGATTGATCTAATGTGGGTTGACCAA
The DNA here is from genome assembly GCA_035370505.1 of Candidatus Dojkabacteria bacterium. Lineage (GTDB taxonomy): Bacteria > Patescibacteriota > Dojkabacteria > SC72 > SC72 > UBA5232. Next base: position 67,209 of record DAOOVU010000001.1, read on the forward strand.
ATGAAAGAGTATTGTTATTTTGAAATGTATTAATATCACTTGCACCGTAATTCTGTGCTTGGACTGGATTCTGAGCGACAGGTTGTACTGGTTGAGTCATGTCTATGTTTGAAGAGAAAGGTTGCTGAGTTTGTTCCTGTTGTTGTGTCTGGTATGGATAAGGTTGATTTTCTGTTTGTGTTTGTACAGGGGTTGATGCAGTCTGTCCAATTGTAAAGTTAGGTTGCACTGAGGATTGCATATCATTGCCAGATTGAGGGATTGTTTGTTGAGTATCCATAGAACTGGGTACAGTAGTCTGATTAACTATATCAGCAAGTGTAGGTTTCGTTTCTTCAGTTTGGGTCTGAGGAGTTGAAACAGCTTGATTATTTGAATCGTTGTTAGGTGCAGAATTGATATCTTCTGGAGCAGATGTAGGCTGTGGAGTTACCTGTACGAGTTCCTGTGCTCCTCCTTTCTTCTTACTACTTATCAAAATCCCAATTATGCTAACAAGAAGGATAACTGATCCAACGATTAGTACATATGGAAGATAATCCATGTAACTGCTGGATGTACTTTTCGTAGACTTGCTTGTAGTTGTAGTAGTAGTTGTTGTTGTAACGGGTGTCGTTGTGGTTTCTGCTGTTGTTCCATCAGTTTGTGTTGTTGCATCAGTAGTTTGAGTAGTAGATTGGGTTGTATTTGCATCGTTTGTATTTGATGTTGAGGTATCGTCAGAAGTGGTAGTAAATGATGATTCACTTGATGATACTGATACTCCAGAATCTGTTTGAGCAAAAACAGCCATTGGTAAAACACAAACTAAAGATACAATAAAAATATACTTAGATAAATTTTTCATTCTGCAGACAGTTTTATATTATTTCTAATCAAAATTACCACAATGATAATGGGATGTCAAAGGAAGCAGTAATGCTTTAATTATGTATTTGACTTGGCATCTTACAAAATATACACTTAGTGAGAATATGAATTACCAAGATTTGAACATTATTCAAAACGGAATGCAAGGTGAAGCACAGAATGCTGTTGTTGGTGTGTCTGCTATGGATGAAAGTTTGAATGAGATAAAAGAGCTTGAAGAGAAGCTTCTGAATTCTGGGTGTCCAGATGGATTGAAAGAAGAAACTATGAGGTCAATAGCACGACTTCGAAGGATGGTGAAAATGGGTGGATATAGCAGTGAATTTGAGAATGTAAGTAAATATGTTGATTGGGTAGTAAGAATTCCATGGGGAATGATTTCCGCGGATAACTTAGATATTAGCAATGCTAAAACTGTAATGGATCAGACTCACTATGGAATGGATGATATAAAGAAGTTAATAATTGATTATCTTGCTGCAATGCAACTCCAAAGTGGGATAGGGATACCATCTAGTCAAGCAAGTATTCCTACGCAGTTAGGTACTCCTTATTCTCCAGAAGCAGATCATGTATCTGAAATGGTTAAATTGAAAGGGTCTTCAGCAAATGCTCCTGTTTTCCTTTTTGTTGGATTACAAGGTGTAGGAAAGACTTCTATTGCGAAATCGATAGCTGTTGCGATGAACAGAAAATTTGCAAGGGTGTCTCTTGGTGCAATAGGTGACGTAAGAACTTTAAGGGGTACTCCAAGATATTCAATAGATGGGGAGCCAGGACAGATTATTAAGGCGCTTATTCGTTGTGGAACTATGAATCCAGTGATCCTTTTAGATGAAATTGAGAAATCAAGTGGAAATTCAGGTCTACTTAATGATGTTATGGCAACTCTTCTGGAAATTCTTGATCCAGAGCAGAATTCAACATTTATAGATCATTACATAGATTATCCTGTTGATTTATCAAAAGTATTTTTTATATGTACTGCGAATAATTTAGGAGGGTTATCTGCTGCACTGCTAGATAGGGTGGAGGTCATAAGGTTTACTAGTTATTCTGATGCAGAAAAAGAGGTCATTGCTAAGGAATATATTCTTCCTAAGGTTTATGAAAATCTGCATATATCTCCAGAGTATGTAACAATAGATGAAGATGTTTGGCCCAATTTAATAAGGCCTGTTGGTTTTGATGCAGGTATCAGGCAACTTGAGAGGAATATTGCGACAATGATGAGAAGTGCGGCCAGAATGATAGTCGAAGGTCATCCTCTGCCTATTAGTATTACAAAAGATAATTTGAATCAGTTTGTTTTGTCTGATCAAGGGCCTTTGAGTTAGTATCCCTTAAATGGGTTTTCTAATTTTAGAGCTGATATAGCTGCTTCCATCTGTGGAGATTGTATTCCCCTAGCTATAGCTCTATGCATTCTTTTTTGTTCTGCCTTGTTAAGGAGATATAGATCACTCTCCTTTTTTTGTTGTGGTATTGAATTTGTATCTATAGCATGTGTTATGAGGTAGTTTTCTTCTTGAATTGTATTTGTGTTATTGTTCTGCTGATTGTCCATTATCGTCATTATTATTCTCTTCTGGATAGCTTTCAACTATTCCCTGAGGAGTTAAATGTCCTTTCCCTTTTTGTATCTTCATTCTGTCTGATACGACCTGTCCAGAGATTGTGCTGTCTTCGATCTTTTGAAGAAAATCTTTTTGTTGTTGGTATCCTCCTGAATTCAATTGCATCTCTTGTTGCTTTAGTCTTTCCTCAAGTTCTTTCTGATATTGTTCTCTTTCCTCTTCTAAGAATGTTTTTTCTGTTTCTTTCTTTTCTACTGCATGTTTTATAATTTCTTCTTGTCTTGCAATCTTTCCGTCTTTCATAGGTTTTTGTTGTGTTGGAGTATCAAATACTTGTGCTAATTCCTCCATAGTTCTTGTGTCAGGCTGTCCCTTTCTTTCAGCAAGTTTTTCAAGGTCTCTTGGATCTGAGGTTATCAACTCATGTTCTGATGTGCTAGAGAGGACTTGGATTCCAACATGGTTTGATCCTGCGAAGAATAGTCCTTGTCCTTTATCACAGTTCAAAAGGAAATTTTTTTCTCCATCAGAGAGATTAAAGACTTGCTGTAGTTTATCTGCGGCGGTAGGGCTTTGCATCATAAGCATTTGCAGAGAGGAGTTGGCAATAATTGCCTTCCCCATGTCATTGTTTAGGAAGTCATTTACATCCTGTGTAATCGTTGATAGGCCAAGATAGTATTTCCTTGCTCTTTTTGCTATGGAGTACATAAATTTTGCAGAATCTTCAGATTGCATCATATACCATGCCTCATCTACTATAAGTATTCTTCTTTTTCTGTCTTTTCTTACTTTTGTCCATATAAAATCGAGCATGAGATACATTGCTAATGGTTTTAGTTCTTCCTGCAGGTCACGAATACTAAAAACAGTAAGAGGGTTGTCAATTTCAAAATTACTTGCTTCGTTGAATACTCCTGCCCCGCTTCCTATGATGTATCTTTCTAGTCTTCTTGCCAATCCGTGTGCCTCTTCTTCTGCCATTCCTTTTAATACTTTGTAGAGATCTTCTAAAAGTGGAGGCTGTTTACTTTGTGTAGCTGGATCGTATGTTATGCCTTTCTCTCTGTAAGTTAGTATGAGAGCTCTGTCAAGTATGGATTCTTCTATATTAGTGAGATTTCTGTATAGTACTTTGAAGAAGCCATGTAGAGAAAGTAATTTCATTCTTAGCTCGTCATCTCCCTCTTCTGTAGATGATGCCAATTCGAATGGGTTCATTTTATTTCCCTTATCCTGTGAGAATGATATATATGAACCATTAACAGCAGATGCTAGGTTTTCGTATTCTCTTTCTGGGTCAATAATAATTATTTCGGTTCCGAGCATTAAACTTCTCAAAGCTTCTAACTTTACAAAATAACTTTTTCCAGCTCCTGACTTTGCAAACACAACGGTATTTGCATTCTCAAGTTCAAACCTATCAAAAATCACAAGGCTTTTGTTATGCATATTTAATCCGTACATTATTCCATGATCCATAGTTAATTCTGATGTGACGAATGGGAATGTAGTTGCTAAGGATGTCGTATCCATATTTCTTGTAATGTACAAGTTGTCAATTCCAAGAGGTTGTGTGCTTATAAATCCTTGCTCCTGTTGAAGGGTTGCTGGTTTTGCTGTCACATTTATAGCTGCTAGAGTGGATACTACATTCCTAGATATTTTTTCTAGTTCATCCTTACTTTTTGCATATATTGTAATGTACATCGTGAAATGGAAGAATTTTTCTGTACCTTCAGCTATTGAATCTTGCAACTGTTGTGCATCGGAGAGAGCAACTTTTAGTGATGGATCTATTACTTTCCTTTCTTCCATTTGTGTATACATTGTTGCTTCCATTTCACCTATTTTCTTTTTTAATTTCTCAAGTATTGTTTTAGAATCAACTGGGTAATAGAAAGTACTTATTCTGAGGGAATGTTCAAAATTAATAATAGGAGAAAGCCAATTTGGCCCAACAAATCTAGGATACCCACTTACAAACAGGGTTCTAAAATAGTAATCTCCCATTTGAAGGTGGTTGAAATCGACTTCTAGATCTATTGGAGCAATGATATCTTGTAAAGAGATATTAACATCTTCACCAATTATAGATGGAATTACTGAAGAATCTTCTTGAGGAGCTTCTTCTTGTGTTTTATTCTCAGGTGTTGGAGTCGTGGATTTACTATCCTTGTTTACTTGTGTGGAGATTGTATCAAGAAACTGAAAGAGTGGATTTTTGTTTTGTTTTGCAGGTGTACTAGTTTGTTGTGTTGTTTGTGAGGAAGTAGTATTTTCCTTTTCGTCCTTGTTTTGTGTCGGCTGTGGAGTAACCTTTATGTTGTTTTTCTTGTTATATTGACCTGCAAAATAATCAAGAATCTTTAGAAGTGGATTCTTTTTTGGTTTTGTTTTCTCTTCATCAGCAGGGAATGGATCTAAATATTTAGCCCTATTATCATTTGGGTCTTTTTGCTGTGAAGTTTTTATTGGGTTATTGATAGGATTTTTCTGTAAAGTTGATATTGGGTCTTTATTTAATGTTTTAGTTAAGTCATTCTCAAATGTTCTGTTGTAATTATTTTTGCTTATGTCTTCCATACTATTCTTCATCAGGGTTATATATAGTGTAGAACTCAGATATCAACTCTTTGTCTGTTAATTGATGCCCAAATAATCCCATTCTTCCTAATTGCTTTAGAATATGGTCTCTCTTTGGATACAGAAAGATTTTTGCCTTTTCAATCACTTGAGATGTGTCCATATCTTCTATTTGTTGCTGCTCTTCTTTGGATTTTTTCTTCTTTAGTGGAGAGACATTTGGAAGTTGACCACCTGGATAGTATGGGATAACTATAAAGAAGCTTTTATCAAGCACATCATTTTCTACTATCAAATTCTTAACAAACAGTGTATAGATATCAAGCTGTTTTCTTAATCCTTCTGTCATAGGTCTTTCTTTTTGTATATTTAGATAGTCAAGATAGTTAGTAATATCAACTCTCTTTGTCCTTATCAATATTTGAATTTTGAAATTTAGAGAGTTTAATAGGCCTGCAAAAGCATAAATTTTATTGTCTTGTTCATAGTCAGCTAAAAGCTCAAAGTTTATGGAAGATGTTTGTAATACCAATGCCACACTCCCATTTTTATTTATAACCAAGTCGTCGGTTATTTGTTTTATAGCAAGATGGTCTTGTGTTGATGCTGTCGCTCTTGCTCGCGCATTTTTATCCATTTTTTCTACAAAGCATTAATCTTAATTGGTAATCTATTATTTATTTTATTCATTATTATTTCAACAGAGGGAAATTCATATTGAGGGTGCTGGAAATCTATTGTGTAAGTTCCTGGCTCCCACTCCTTGTTAGTTAGGAAATAGCCGTTTGGGCCAGTTTTGCTTGCATAAAGGATTTTTCCGTTGGAATCCCTTAGATATGCTACAACATTTGGGATAGGTTTAAAATCTTTAGTACAGAGCCAGCAGTTAATATTGCCGGGAAGGTTTTCTAAACCTTTTGTTGAGAATTGATAATTTGCTAGGTTTTCATCGGTAATAATCAGTTTTGTTGGATCAATTTGTGTGGTCTGCTGAGGAGCAGTCTGCAGAATGTCTAAATTATCTTCAGTTTTTTCATCAGCTTTCTCAGTGGTTATTGTATCTAAACCTCCTCCTATTATCTTTTTTGTATTTTCTTTCTGATCTTTATTAATTAATTGACCATCTTTTGTTGGTTTCAGAAGTGGCTTTGTTCTCGCTTCCTTCATTTGTTTGTTTAGCCATGTTCTTTGTGTTGGATTATTTATAGCGGTTATATAACTTTGTATGAATTTATCAGCATCTTGTCCATTTATTGGGACAAGTCCAAGAACAATTCCTATGATTGAGCTGACTATACATATTGGGATACCTAAAATTGCAGGCATAATGTCTGATACCACTAAATACACCATTAGTCCGCCGAATCCAACTCCTATGGCGAGGTATGTAAACTCTTTTAATGTGAATTTAGTAAATAACTTAAATTCAACATCTAAAACATTTTGCGGTATAGCATGTTGTCTCATATAGGCAGATTCTACTAAAGTTTAGCAGAATATTAAAGGAAAGAGTATAAGGATTATAATTAGTAAGGTTCTGCCTAGGTAGAAGATGGAAGAAAAAAATAAAGAAATGGAGCAATTAATTTATATTTTCTGTGATTTTCGATCATATTAGCATCACATACTTAATATGTGTTTTTGTTCTAAATAAGTGCTTTCTTTGTGATTATCCATGTATTAGGTAGAACCTAGGTTAAGCCTTGTATTAAACTTGGGTGCATTTCTGCTAGAAATTTTGTTTCTAAAGGTTCTATTTTAGAAGTACAACTAAATGTTTTTGTATACTCAAAAAACTTCAAGCCAAGAGGTTTTCTTTATGTTTTGTAGATTGTGGGTTCTACCTAGGCTGAACCTAGCCTTACTTGGTATAATCAATATATGAATATATCGGAGAGAATAGAGGAGCTTAGAGTTTTTCGATCGTTGATGGGTATCGATTTATCCGCCTCTGATATTAGCAGAATTTGGGGTTCTCAGTACTCTAAAAAAGCGAGAAATCAACCACCTGATAGATGTAATCCTGTAATTGAAGAAAAAATTCAAATTTTACAAAAAAATCTAAACCACTTCCTCCTTTTGGATAAAGTCAAGTTTATAGGTATTTCAGGCTCTGTAGGTGCCGGTTTTGCTAAAAGGGAGGATGATATTGATCTCTTCATAGTAGTTGAAGATGACTTTATGTGGGTGTATAGGTTGTACTTAGAATTATCAAATTTATTTAATGGGAAAGTTCGTCAAAAGAAACATAAAAATGATGTAAAAGATAAATTTTGTGTAAATCTAATAGCTGAGGAACGTGGGGTTGTATTTGATAATGACATCTTTAATTTTCATGAATTAATGTTTTTGAAACCTGTGTATAACAAAGAGTATATCTATCAGATTTACCTTAAAAATGAATGGTTGTTTGATGATTGGGGAATTAAGCCGTGTTCAAAACAAGAGAAATATGTGAAAAAGAATAATGTAATTAAAAAAGTATTTAATGAAACCTGCTTCTTAATACAGTTGTCATTCATGTTTATCTCAAATCATGCTCCAGATCTCCATAGATTAGTGAGAAACAACAATATCGGTAGGATAGAATTTTTCCCATGTGAATTCAAATTGAAGAAAATAAAGGAATACAAAAGAAAATTGGCATCAGCCCAAATTGTTTAAATCTATAAATTGAGCATCTTTAATAATTGCTTTTGGAAGATCCTTCTTGTCTATTATTGTTATGAATGTTTGTTGTTTATCTAATTCTTTTTTATTGAATATTGATTTTGTATTTTCTTCATCTAGCTCAGACGCAATATCATCTAATAGTAGAATAGGATAGTAATCAAGCCTATTTTTAATGACATCCTGTGTCTTAAAGACTAATTTTCCTATGGATATCCTTTTTTCTCCTCTAGATCCAAACTGTCTAATATTTTTTCCGTTAATTAACTGCCAATCATCTCGATGGGGACCGATATTCGTATATCCAGTAGCAATATCTCTCCTTTTAGAATTCTCAATAGCATCTGCTAACGAGGTATCTCCGTTTGATTTTGTATATTCAATATGAATATCGTCTGAATACATTTCATCTATGATACGAACCCTTTCTGTTTGTATTATTTCGGACAATCTTAAAAACTCTGCAGTCCAGAAGTTCAGTTGAACATCATTTATAGCGACTATTCCATAATCATAAAACTTTTTTGCTAATTTTTTTAAATATGCATTCCTTTGTCTTAGAACTTTCCTAAACAATGTAAGCGTTTCTATATATTCGTAGTCCACTGTAGAAATTATTTCGTCTAGGAACTTTCTTCTAGCAGAGGCTGAGATCATTAAAATTTCTATTTGTTCTGGGTTGAATATTGTAGATGCATTTTGGTCAAAAAATTTTCTTGGTGAAACTTTTTGGTCATCTATTTTTAATACTCTTGTTCCAGCATTTTTATACAAAGAATAGACTTTATCATTATTTGTCATTTCAATTCTTGTGAATTTTTCACTCATATTTTGATCTGTATTTATGAATTCATCACTAATAGCCCATGGAGATTTTCCATTTGTAAGAAGGTATATTGCTTCCAGTACTGTGCTTTTGCCTTTCGCATTGTTGCCATGCAGTACTATAAGTTTGCTTTGTATATTCAAATCTAAGTTTTTAAACTTTCTGAAATTTGTTAGTTTTATATTTGTTATCATTATGTCTTTAATATAGCAAGAAAAGCATCTTGAGGTATATTTACTTGTCCTATTTGTTTTAATCTCTTTTTGCCTTTTTTCTGTTTTTCTAGGAGTTTCTTTTTTCTCGAGTAATCTCCTCCGTATAGTTTAGCAGTAACATCTTTTCTAAAGGCTTTTACATCTTCTCTGGCTATTATTTGAGATCCTATTGCTGCTTGAAGTGGCACAGAAAATTGTTGTCTTGGTATTACATCTTTCATTATTTCTAGAAGTTTCAATGCTTTTGTTCTTGCATTTTGTCTTACTTCTAAAAAGTCTAATGCTGATATTTCTTCATGATTAACAAGCACAGAAACTTTTACTATGTCAGAAGGAAAATAATCTATGAATTCATATTCCATAGAGGCGTATCCGCTGGATATATTCTTAATTTGATCAAAGAAATTTGAAATTAAAGAGGCTAAAGGCATGTCATATTCTAAAATAATATAGCGATTTGAGGAATTTTTATCATTAGCATTCAAATATTTAGTATTGACATATTGTCCTCGTTTGTTTTGACATAATTCCATTAGGTCTCCGATATATTTATCTGGTGTCATTATTTCAACTCGGACCCATGGTTCTCTGATTTCTTTTATTTGTTCTGCATTTGGTAACTCTTGTGGTGTTTGTATAACAATCTCAGTTCCATCTGTTTTTGTAACTTGATATTCTACTGTTGGTGCGGTAACTATCAGGTTAACACCATATTCTCTTTCTAATCTTTCTTGAACAATTTCCATATGGAGTAGTCCAAGGAATCCACATCTAAATCCGGATCCTAAGAGGTTTGATCTTTGTGATGTGAAGGATAGTGAAGCGTCGTTTAGAGAGAGTTTAGTTAGTGATATTCTGAGATTTTCGTAATCTTCTGTATCTATTGGGAAGAATGTTGCAAACATATTTGGTTTTGGAATTTTATATCCAGGGAGTGGCTTTGTAGTTGTTTTGTCAGAGATTGTGTCGCCAACTGTAAAACAGCTAATATCCTTCATTCCTGTGGCTATATACCCTACTTCTCCAGCACTTAATGAGTTAGTTGGCTGTAAATCTGGATTAAATACTCCTATTTCAGTAGGTTTAAATTGCAGGTGTTTTTGTATCATATATAGGGGAGTTGTTTTTCCAGCTTCAAAGGTTATTTTCCCATCAAAAAGTCTAACTGCTATGACTACTCCTCTGTGTTCATCGTAAAATGAATCAAACACCAGTCCACTTAGAGGTTTATTGGAATCTCCTAATGGAGGAGGAGATTCTTTAATAATTGCATCTAAGAGTATTTGTACATTTTCTCCTGTTTTTCCAGAGACTTTAATTATTTTGTCTTTTGAAAATCCTAGAAGTGATTCCATTTCATTTTCTATCTGTGGAATATTAATATCTGGTAGATCTATTTTGTTTATTACTGGAATTAGTTTTAATCCTAAATCAGTGGCTTTTCTTGCATTCGAAATTGTTTGTGCTTGTATTCCTTGACTTGCATCTACTAGTAGTATTGCTGATTCACATGCGGCGAGAGATCTTGAGACTTCGTATGAAAAATCTACATGTCCGGGAGTATCTATAAGGTTGAGTTCATGTCCTTTCCAATTCATTTTACATGCCTGAAGTTTAATAGTTATTCCTTTTTCTTGTTCTAAATCTAGTTTATCCAGTAGTCTTTCTTTTCCTTTTTCTCTTATTGCTGTCCCATTGGCTATTTCAAGCATTCTGTCTGCAAGTGTTGATTTGCCATGATCTATGTGGGCGATTATCGAAAAGTTCCTTATTTTTTCTTGTGTCATGGGGAGTATTATACATCTAGGACTGATTATTTAGCCATTTTTTATGAGGGCTGATGAATTTTTATTCAATGCTTATGGTCATTTTGAAAATTTCTGAAAATTGTACATTAGCAGAATTTTCAACAGCTAGAAATATGATTTTTTCTTCATTTGGGTTGAAAGTTAATTTTTCAGTGTGTGTAATACCAGTGCTATTTTGTAAGATGTATGAATTATTTCCACTTAGAAGAAAGATGTCAGATTTGGTATTTATAGCTGTTTGTCCATCAAATATGATGGTTTTTTGCTGGTCTGTTTTGTTTTTTATTCTCAATATTGGTTTTGAATATCTACCAGCGGATCTTTTTCCTATTGTAACAGTGTATTCAAACATGCCAATGCCTTCAGTTTGAGTTAATTTCTCTGATGAGAATATTTTGTGCTGTCCTCCAATTAAATCTACGGTACAACCAGACTGTGTAGAAGCTCCTAGTATGTCTGATTTCTTAATTTCTCCAGTCTTTGGGCTTAAATTTATAACAGAGAGAATTGGTAAAACAAAAATAGTTATCAAAGCAACTATGAGTAAGGGTTCAGCTAACTTTGAAAGTATTGTTTTTGTTTTAAAGCTGTATACTGCCATTTGACTAATAGTATATATTTTCTCTTGGGTATATCTTATCAGTTTCAAGTTGATATGTCTTTATCATTCCCCAAATTGATAATATTCCGATTATCATAGCTGTTATTCCAACCCAGCTATATGCATTTCCTTGTACAGAATGTGCAATGGCTATTGCAGAACTTGTTGTTAAGAATGCACTCCATATGAATATTTGTAGAAATGTCGTTCCTTTCTTTGTAATCCATTTTAGAATATTGAGTTCAGTAATTTTGACTATGGTTCTTGGATTTTGAAATGAAGTTTCATACAACAGCGTTTTTATCGTGAAGTAAAATGTTGGGAGTGCCAATGCAACAATCATTATGATATCCGATAGGGAATTTACAAGAATGGTAGAAGATGGATCTGTATAGCAGATCTGTACAGAATAGATTCCTTCTATTTGATTATCAATATAGTAATCAAGATTGTACAGAGCATTTATACCTAAAATTCCTAGAACTTTGGCAGCAATCATTATTATTGCCGGCCATACAGCTATTTTAAGTGCTCTTTTTAGAAGTTTTGACATTATCTTTGGACAGTTTGTTTAAATCTTTAGTAAGCCTCGATTTTAATCTATCGGCTTTACCTTTTTTGATAACATTTTTCTTTGCGGATTTGTCTAATATTTTGTATACATTTTTAAGATTTTTCTGTGCCGCAGAAATATCTTCCTTTTTGACCAAAGTTTTCTGTTTTTTTACAGCTCTTTTTAGTCTTTTTCTAGTTCTGTTGTTTATCTCATTTTTTCTTTTATTTTTTCTTAGATCTTTGATTGATGTTTTTAAGTTAGGCATCTGATTTTCTGAGTTAATATAATTAGTTGTTAAGTCAAGCAATTATATACATATTAGAAAAGTTTGTAAACATATTCTTTTATGCTAAACTTTTATTATGTTAAGAAGCAAAAAATTTAAGCTTATTATATCCTCTATCTTTGTATTTGTTTTTCTTAGTTTTTCAATAACATATATGCTTTTAGAAGAAAGCAGGAAGGATGTTAAGGGATTGTCTGATAGTAGAAATACAAGTAGTATTAGCGGTGTACCTTTTATTGTTTCTTTAGCTCCGATTTCGGTAGTTGCAGGAGAAGAGTATATATATATTCCATTACTGTCAGATATGGATACTCCGTTAGAAGATCTTGAATTGTCTTTGAAAGAATCACCATATTGGTTGTTTTTGGAGAATGGGCGTGTGAAAGGGAAGGCTCCGATTGATAGTGGATCTAAAACATACAAGTTTGTGCTTAGAGTGTCTGATGGGTATAATTCGTCCGAGCAGGAAAATTATATTGTTGTTTTAGATAGATGACCAAAAATATCTTTGTGATTACAAGTATTGTTTCGTTTTGTGTTGTTGTGGCATGTTCAATATTGCTCTTGACGAGGAAAGCAGGTGGTTTTAGTTTGTTTTCTTCAGATAACAGTTGTACACCGTATAATGTGTTTGTATCGAAAGGTGCTGAAGATTATTCTGTAGTTGTTGAATGGTATACAAAGGGTAAGTGTGTAGGGTTTGTTAGATATGGGAAGGATATGAATAGCATGGAAAATATTTCTCTAGATTCTTTGGGAGGGAATAGGGGGAATTTTCATAGGGTTGTGATAGACAAGGTGGTAACTTCTAAAAAATATTACTATTTGATTATTTCTGGGGGGCAGAGTTATGGAAATAATGGATCTCCCTTGGAGTTTGTACTTGATGAACTTTAATCCCTTTTTGATATTTTCTTTATGGTTTTCTTTTCAAAATACTTCTTTGGTTCAAAAATCCTAAGGGATGTCATTTCTGCATTTTTGTAGATATCTGAATCAGTTAGTTTTTTGGCTACTACTCTTCCGAATGGTCTGTTTAGAATGAACCATCCAAGTATTAAGATTATGAATCCAATGAAGATGCGAATAATTGATGAATCAAAGATACCAGTTTGTGGTTGATTTCCTGAAGGCTCTGATGGTTGTGGGATACTCGCTTCTGGGTTAGAGCAGTCCTGAGCTACTAAAATAATTGATTCTGCTCTAAGCTGACTTGGATCTACTGGGATTTGTTGTGGTGTTATTATTACCTCATTTTGATTATTTCCCGTAAGTGCATTTGGTCCTGCCTGTGCTGTAAATACTATTATGAGGGATTGAGTTGGAGATAGCGTCCAGCCTTGTGTTTTACTCCAGACGAGTTCATGAGTATCTCCTATGGTTGTATCTGTTAGGTAATCAGCATCTTTTACTAAAGCACCATTGATTTTCGTTGTATTTTCAGAATATATAAATCCAAGAGGAAGTTTGTTTTTGATTGAATTAATAGTCTGTGCTGAACTACTATTATTTACTATAGTTATTGTAATTTCTACTTTATTTGTAGGCTCAACTCTTTCTACGCATGATAGATTGGCGTTATTAGTTACTTGGAAGTCAGATTCTTGTTCCTCTTGTGGAGTTTGTTGCACTTCAGGTTGTATATATGTGACAACTTTTGATGTTTTACCTATTTCTTGATTTTTGGTTATGTCAGTTATGCTTGCAGTTATAGTTACATCTCCTTCATATCCATCAAGTTGAGAAAATGTTACACCATCAGCGAAATTTGTTTGATTATATAGATCTTGTCCTAGTATGGATATCTCTCCCTTAGAAGAGTTTAATGTAAAGCCTTTTGTCATTGTTATATTCTGATGCTTCTTTGTATCAAATGAGAAAGTTATTTCCAGTTTATCTTCTTCTGGGATGTTTCCTACACTTATAGTCATTCCAGTTAGCCTAAATACTCCAGTATCAGAAGATGTTGTAACCATAAGGTTGTTTACACTAGATGAGGATGGTTGTTCTACATCAATTAATCTTCTACAGATTGGGGAGTTTATATTGTCTCCAGTTGCAGTAGTTGCTGTTGCTATTATATTCAAAGATGTTTTGGTAAAGTCAGAAAGTTCCTTTTTAATTGTTAATTTGTCCGCAGAGATGGTATCTGGCTGAAGAGGTTCGTTGTTTACTACAATTTGGTAGTCGGTATATTCTTTGTCAAATTTTGCCTCTACTGTTATTTTCTCATCTGAAGCAATTTTTCCTGTAACAATTTTACCATCAGAATCTTTTATGGTCATTTCGTAGCATCTTGTGTCTTGAATATTATCAAGAGGGCATGATTTGTATAGACTTTGCTGAGTGTTGCTATTAAGCAGATTTGTTGTAAGTGATGAATTTGAACATGTTGCTTTGCATGTTTGATCGCTTGTTGTTTTTGCGATGTTAAAGATAAAGCCTCTTCTAGGGTCGCCACATTCAGGAATAACTTCTGGGTCTATGAAGTAACAGGCACATGTTTTTTCTGTCTTTTTTTCTTCTCCTGTATCTTCTCCAGAGACATAAAAATAGACTGCAACTGCGATTAATGCTATGCCTAGTATTCCTATGAAAGCGAGTAGTATGGTTGTAGTTTTTTTCGGCTTTTTAACTGTAGTTACTCTTCTAGGCTCTTCCATTAATCAAGGGCAGAAAAAGTTTATGATAATTGCTCATCTAGTAGAGTTTATGTTAATATACAGGACGTGTCAACAATAGTTGATGTTATGAATAGCTTAAAATTTCCATTAGTATATATATGGGAGAAGGATTGTTAAGCCAAGGTTTCCATCTATTTGTCCCATTTTAATCTGCATATCTAGATTACTCATTTTAGTGTAAAGTTTTGTAATTTTTTCATCTGAGTATTTTTTTGATGCTGTAACGAGTCTAGGGACAGTAAATGGGGGTACTGCTAATTCTGATGCTATCTCTGAATATGACTTGTTTCTGCTGGTAAGGAATTTTGTTAGTGTAATTAATCTTAGGTTTCTGGCAAGCATTGAAATTGTGTAGTTTGGATCTACATTTTGGAGTTTTAATTTTTCTAGTATTTTCATACTATTTATTTTATTTTGGTCATTTATTGAATCTATTAAATTCCATATATCTTGTTCTAATGTATCGCTTGTTAAGGTGTTCACTTGTTCTTTTGTGATTACTCCTTCATCATCTGTTAGTGCTAATTTCTCTATTTCGTTTTGAAATCTTTCTGGATCGTAGTTTGTTTTCTCAGCTAATTCTTTGATGGCGTCACTTTGTATTTTTATGTTTTGTTCCTTTAATATTTTTTTTGTCCATTGAAAAAATGTTCTTTTGTTTAATGAATCCATACCTTCTACAGCATTACTTTGCTTGAAGAATTTGTAATATTTGGTATTTGATTTTATTTTTTGATCTTCCCAAAATACCAATATGTCTGGTGATGTATTCGTCTTTAATATTGCGAGTAAATCGTCTAAAAAGATGCTCTTTTTTTTATTTTTGTAAATTCTTTTTATGAATATCAATTTTGACTGAAAGAATAGACTTTGAGAAGAAACTAAATCTAGAACTTTTTGAGGGTCTTCAGTATCTCCTTGTATGGGGATGATTTCAAGGTTTGGATTTTTTGTTTTTTCAGTATTTATGAACGCATGAGCAGACCCTAATGAAAGATAGGGGGAACTGCCATGGTATAGTTTGTATATCATTTATTCAACTTCTGACAACTGAGTTTCATTTTCTTCTCCAAAGAGAATTGCTACTCCTTCATAGTTGAATTTAGTGGTTATAGTTTCTGGTTTTATTGTATTCTGTGTGTTCAAGAAGGTGGAGAGTTCTTTCACAGACTCTGAGAATCCTTCTGTCGTTGAAAAAATCGTAACTCCACTGTATGTACCAATATTTGCATATGACTGTAATATATTTATATACGGATACTCTTTTTTCAATTGATTTACTTTAAGTGTCGTTCCGCTAGCTCCAAGTCCAGTGTTGTAAACATATACTATTGGATTTTCAGCATAAATAGCTGGCTTGGTAAGTACTAGATTGACATATTCATGAATGTCATCGTATTTACCTAAGCCAAGTTTTGGTCCTATTGTATATTCAACATTTGGATCTCCCTTTACTTCAATTAACTGCGAGTTTCCTGATGCAGGATCTAAGACAAATGAGTAATGTTTATTGCCGTTTTGAAGCATATCTTTTCCTATTGTTAATGCAGCAATTATATCATCTTGTGTAAATTCAGATACTTTGATGCTGTCTGAAATAGAGGAGAGTATCTGTATTAATGTTTTTGGATTCGCAAGTGTATCAGTGCTTATTATCTTTTCTTGTAGTGCTGATATAACTTTCTGTTGCCTTCTTGCCCTTGCATAGTCTGTACCTTCTCCGTTATCTAATGATTTTCTTGATCTAGCATATTTTAAAGCAGTTTCTCCATCCATTGTTTGTGGTCCTGCAGTGAATGAAACTGTTGTACTATCAAGGTAATAATAATCAGTAAAGCTGTTTTCGACATTTACATCTATTCCACCAACAGCATCTATTATTTGGGTGAAAGCTTTGAAGTCAACCATGGCATAATACTGTATTTGTTGTCCGACAACTTCTTCGATTGTTGTTTTCAAAGCTTCAAGTCCGCTTCCTTGTTTTAATGATTCGTTGTATGAATATACTCCATTTATTTTGTTGTACCAGTGTGTAGTCTTATCAGTTTCAACGAGGAAATCTCTGGGAACAGATATCATTACTATGTTGTGAGTAGTATGATTGTAGGACAAGAATATCATTGTATCAGTATTTGCATAGTTGCCGTTTTCTCTAGTATCTACACCAATTATTAAAGCATTAGTGAAATTCCCAGTGGGATCTTTTTTAAGCTCAGGTTTAGCATCTGTAAAAACTGTATTTGCATCGAGTTTAAATCCAATATCTTTAGACATCCTATATATTTTGGTTCCATAGTAGATTCCAACACCTATTACTGCAAAAAGGATTACAAAAAGTATATATTTCCAATGGCTTTGTTTCTTCTTATCTAAAGGTATTTCATTTTGTTCTTTTTTTACTTTTGTATCTTTAATTTCTTCGTCTTTTAGTTCTATCGTCATCTGGGCAATTCATAAATTTATTTAAGATATTGACTGATATTCTCATTATGTTCAGCTAATGTCTTTGCATAGTGAGGATTTCCGTCTTTATCGTGAATATAGTAGTAATAATCAGTTTTTTGAGGATTTATAGCTGCTTGTATTGATTGAAGTCCAGGATTGCAGATTGGAGTAGGAGGAAGTCCAATAACTTTATAGGTATTGTATGGAGAATCAACTTTAAGATCCTCTTCGGTTAGTTCATGTTTCCAGTCTTTAATAGGATAGAGGAGTGTCGCATCTGTTTGCAGAAGCCAACCTTCTTCTAATCTTTTTTCAATAATTCCAGCAATAATTGGTCTATCTTGTAAACTATATCCCTCTCTTTCAACTATACTTGCAATTATAATGTCTTCATAATCGAATGGAACATTAACTTTGGAAATAAAATTTTTGACCATCATCTCAATCGCTTCTTGTGCAGTAATATCTGTGGTTAGTGCATATTTGTCAGGGAATAGGAAGCCTTCTAAATTGGAGATTTCAATTGGTAAACCAAGCTGAGATATGAAATTTGAGTCTTTTGTCAATTGCATAAATTCTTCGTATGAGAAGGTATCATTATCTATCTCTTTATCTATTATTGAGGCAATTTCATCTACTCTCATTCCTTCTGGTATTGTAATCCATATATCTTGTTTTTTCCCATCTTGAAGTGTTGTAAATAATTCTTCCATGTTTAGATCTTTGGGAATAGAATATGTTCCTGCTTGTATTTTTTCTCCAAGATTATTAATTTTTAGATATACTTTTGCATAGAACTTATTTTCTTTTTTAAGCAGTCCTTTTTCGATCAGTGAATTAAGTATATCATCTACTTTTTCTCCCGGCTCAATCGTAAATTCTACCTTTTCGGTAGAATCAGAATTAGATGTTTTGACTGCTTTGTTGTATTGTTTCATCCCTATAAAAAAAGATAGAAGTCCTAAGATAAGGACGAAAATTATCAATATAGCGGTTAGTCTAACTTTACTCATAACTATTTTTGTTTGAATTTAAAAATTCTTGTAAGAATACTGCTGCTGCTACCTTATCTATCTTATTCCTTGTATTCTTTATATTCTGACCTGAAAATCTTAACATATTTTGTCCGGAAATAGTAGAAAAGCTTTCATCATATGTGAGGATAGGTAAATCAGTGTGAAGTTTAAGTTTTTCTATGAATTTTAATATCCTTTTTGTTGTTGTGTTGTGTTTTTCTGTAAATTGTTGTGGTATTCCTACTAGTATTGTTTTAGTGCAATTTTCTTTTCCTATGCGAAGTATTTCATCTATCACATCGTCAATATTTCTATTCTTCGTTATCGATACTACTTCCAATGGGGAGGCAAGTATTCCTTTGAAATCTGAGACTGCTAAACCGAAGTGTTTTGTGCCGTAATCTATTGCTAATATTGGATATTCTATCTTCATATATACTATTGTAGAACAGCTTTAATTCTTTTTATACCTGCTCCAACATTTTCTTGTTTTGTAATTTTGAACTTGCCTAATTCTTTTGTGTTGGTAACATGGGGGCCATTGCATATTTCAATCGAAAATGGATTTTCTTTTGGTCCTATATAATACACTTTTACAATATCTGGATATTTTTCTGGGAATGCTGCATATGGAACCATCTCTAAGGCTTGTTTTTTAGGAACTTCTTCGTATTGTACAGGAAGGCCTTTGTTAATTTGATCGTTTACCATTTCCTCTACTTGTAGTACTTGTTCATTTGTTAATTTTTGGTCATTTGGGAAATCTAGTCTTAATCTTTCTGGAGTGATGTTACTTCCTTTTTGGTATATATGATCACCTAATATTTTTCTTAATGAAGCTAAGAGTAAGTGTGATGCTGTGTGGTATTTTGTAGACATTTGTGAAGTATCAGCGAGTCCTCCTTTGAAGAAGCCTTTTGATGCTGTTCTTGATTTTTCTTGGTGGTCTTTTTCTGCGGTATTGAACTCTTGAATATCTGATATGGAAAGACCTTTCTCTTGTAATATTTCTTGTGTAAGCTCAAGTGGAAGTCCGTATGTCTCATAGAGTATGAATGCGTCTTTCCCAGTAATAACATTATTTTTCTTAAGAAGTTTTTCTAGAACTGTTAGTCCAGAATTTAGTGTTTTATTGAAATTTTTCTCTTCTTGTTCGAGAGTGTTTAGTATGTCTTCTTTTTGTGTTTGAAGGTTTGGCATTATATTCTTAAATTGTTCTATTGAGACTTCTGCTATCTTTTTTGTAAATTCTTCATCAATTCCTAGTGATCTTGCATGTCTAATAGCTCTTCGTATCAATCTTCTGAGGATATATCCTTGTTGGGTTCGTGATGGGTATACGCCGTCCATTATGAGCCATGTAGCTGACTTTATGTGGTCAACTACAATCCTTTGTGACCTGATGTCTTGAACTTTTGATATTTTAATTATTTCGTCTAGGATTGGTTTGTAAATGTCAGTTTCATAAACAGAATCTTTGTTTTGTAAAAGAGCAGTTATTCTTTCTAGGCCTCCTCCGAAGTCAACATTGTGCCTACCTAGTGGTTTTAGTGTGTTGTTTTCTTTGAGGTATTCCATGAAGACATTATTTCCAATTTCAACATATTTTCCACATGAGCAGTTTACATTGCATTTATCTGAGCATTTTTGTTTGCCAGTATCATAGAATATTTCGGAATCTGGTCCGCAAGGTCCTCCAGATTCGAGTCCCCACCAATTTTTATCTTTTCCAAATTTTTGGATTCTGTCTCCGACTTCTGCTTTTATTCCATACTTTTCAAATGTTTTTTTCCATATGGTTATTGATTCTGAATCTTGTGGGATTTCATCTTCTCCTCCAAAAACTGATGCATATATATTTTGTGGATTTAATGAGAGTTCTTTAATTAGAAATTCCATTGTCATGGTTATGGCTTCTTCCTTAAAGTAGTCGTTAAGAGACCAATTTCCAAGCATTAGAAATGTGGTGCAATGAAATGAGTCTCCTACATCATCTATATCACCGGTTCTAAGGCATCTTTGTGTGTTTACAAGTCTAGCTCCTTTTGGATGTTTTTCTCCCTTCAAGAATGGGATTAGTGGGAACATTCCAGCATTTACAAAGAGGACAGATGGATCATCTTCTGGTACTAATGGTGCACTTGGTATTACAGCATGTCCATTTGTTTCAAAAAATTTGAGATATTTTTCTCTAATTTCTTCATATTTCATAATTCGGAGATTATATCAGTTTTGTTTATGAAGCAGTAGGGGAATTTGTTTCTTGTGCGTGTGGTATTTGCTCAAAAATTTTCTGAAGATCGGTTGTATCAGGAACTTCAGGTTCTGGGATTTGTGGTTGTTCTATTGGTACTGATTGATCTTGGGTATTTAGAGGATTTTCTTGTGTTTGTGCAGATTCGTTTTGTGTCGGAGAGGTTTGCACTGTTGTGGTTTCTTCTTGTGGTTGTACATTCATTTGAGAAACAGACTCTTCTGTTGTTGGTTGCTCATTTAGGGGTTGGTCTCCTGTAGTTGTTATTTGTTGCACTTGAGTCTCTTCTTGTGGTTGTTCATTTGTTTGATAAATAGGCTCTTCTGTTGTTGGTTGCTCTGTTTGAGGTTGGTCTTCTATAGTTGTTGTTTGCTGTACTTCAGATTCTTCTTGTGGTTGTTCATTTGTTTGAGAAGTAGGCTCTTCTGTTGTTGGTTGCTCTATTTGGGGTTGGTCTTCTATAGTTGTTGTTTGCTGTACTTCAGATTCTTCTTGTGGTTGAACATCTGTTTGGGAAGTAGGCTCTTCTGTTGTTGGTTGCTCTGTCTGAAGTTGATCTTCTGTAGTTGCTATTTGTTGGACTTGAGTCTCTTCTTGTGGTTGTGGCTCTTCTATCGTAACCTGATCTATTTTCTCTTGTTCCTTAGGAAGAATCTCCGTTTGTTCATCTTTCTTTTCCGTTGAATCTTCATTTAAGACTGGTTCTGGAGCGAGGAAATTATCATTCCAAATATCTTTGTGATTTTCGTATAATTGTTCTGTACTTGATTCTTTGTTCACTAAATTTCCATACTCTGTCTCAGATGACTTAGTTGTATCCTGTATTGTAGAAGAGCCATACATACTTCCTCCTGCTAATGTTGAAGGGGGAAGGGACTGATTTCCATGGTATGTTTCTCCATTAAGTCCTTTTGCATCTTCTTTCCATACAGATGAGATGATGAATGGTGCCAATAAAGCTATTACAACAATTAGAATCCCTACTAGGATAATGATCATGGTCTTCTTGGGTAATTGATATCCAAATATTGTATATGCATTGGAATTATCCTCCTCAGCAGTAATGGTAAATGTCCATGATTTTAGAGCACTTTTACTTGCACTATCTTGGAATGATATTTCTGCTTTATGTTGTCCAGATGATAAATTTTCTTCAGGTTGATAGATTAATGTATATTCAGTTTTACTGATTTTGTTAATCTTTACAGAGTTGGTTACATCGATCCCATCTAACTTAAACAGTATTGAGGATTCGTTTATTTGTGCATTCGTACTTGCAATTATTGTTGCTTTTAGTGTAACCCTCTTGTTGGTTATTTTATCTGTACTTGAAGGAGACATATTTGTTATTTGTGGTTCTCCTAAAACTACCTCATCGTCTGTTGTTGTTTCCTGCTTATTTCCTGTGCTTGAAAGGACTATTTCTGGAGATACTGCCATACCTGTATTTGCAGGAGTTTGATTATCTGTTGCCTTTACAACCACATTGTATGTGCCAGCAGGTATAGATGAAGTATTTACATTGTAACTACTCATATTGTATGGAATACTCTTTTCTACCGTGAGCCAAGTTGATTCATCTGCAGGGTTTGGAGCCATATACAATTGATATTTAGTAATATGGTTTAGATCTGCTGACTGCCAACCAACCTTAAATGTAGATCCTATGTTTAATCTCAAACTCTCAGTAGGTTGGACTATTTTAACAATTGGTATATCATTTGACTCTGGACTTACACTTATTACCCATGATTGTGAGCGTACATGTTTACTATACCCATCATGTATTAAGACATGGGCTAGATAACTTGCTGGTTTTGCTGTAGATCCTTTAAAAACTATTGTTAATTTCCCATTAGATCCATCATCTACAATTGATGCTGTAAGCCAATCAGCCCTTGGTGTGAACGAGTATGAATAATTGATTCTGTCTTTGTCAGCATCAATAGCGGATAGAGTATACTCGTATTGTGTACCGGTTTTGATGTTTTGAGATGGTTTCGATTGCTCTGGATCTGTTTCAAATTCAGGAGAGCTATTTGTTGCAATCGCTCTTAATCCTTTAACATCGAATGGACTGCTTATTTTGCATCCTACACTGCCTCCTCCTACTTTTGTTACTATTCCAAGCATGTCTATAATCCCAGATTTTGTAGGAGTAAACTGAAAAGTCGTTGCAACATCCATAGGAGCAGTTGTAAATGTCTCTTTGTAAATGTTTAATCCAGAAGAATCTGTTATTTGTAGAGATTCTATTCCAGCATCTTCAAATTTGGCATTAACCATTACTCTAATTGTTTTTCCAACTTCCAATGAGTATGGATTTACATTTGGAATAGATATTATGCACGGATTCTCTTCACTCAATTCCAATTCATCAAATGCCTTATTTCTAGTGTCAAGTGAACCCTGCCTAGTTCCATAGATTATTAAGGGGATTGAGAACAAAACAAAAAATGTTATTTTTATGACAAAACTCTGATTCGATTTTTTCGGGGCATATCTCTTTGGCATTGTATATATAATAGCGGTTATTTATTGGTCTGTGCAAGTCTGCTGTTTATTGCGCTTTCTGCATTTTTTAATGCGGTTGAAACCTCTTTTCCATTCTCAACTACTGATGTTATTGCATCGTTTAGTACTGACTTTACATAACTTTCATCTCCCATCTGCCATGACTTCATATATGGTGCCATTTCTGCTATTGCTGAAACATAGGGTTTGCCAATCATTTGATCTCTCAAATCAACCCTAGAATATGGTTCTCCGAAAGCCCTTACCGTAGAGGAGGCGGAGTAGAGTTTCTGCTCAGTTTCTTTCTCAGAAAGATATTTAACAAATTTCCATGCCATTTCCTTGTTTGGACTTGTGCTATTCACAGCATCTCCCCAATATGTGGAGTAGTATATTTCATAATCATTTGCCTTTAATTGTGGAAGTGGTGCTATTCCAAATTCAATTTGTGGTGCTGCATCTATTATATCGAATGCTCTCCAACTAGGAGCTATCATCATAGCAAGCTTTCCTGCGAAAAACATTTCCAAATCACTTCTGAGTGTTGATGACCATGTTGCTGTGTCTCCCATCGCAAAATTAGTATATTGGTTGAGTACTTTCTGTCCCTTTGCTGTGTTTAATGTTACAGTGGTTTTAGTGGAATCTATGATCTGCATCCCTTCTTGTAGAAATAGAAAAGAAAGTATCTCACTAGCATGTTTGATGTTTGTGGAAGTACCTAAGGCAACTCCAGATTGTATTATTTTACCTGAAGAGTCTTTTGTTGTGAGCTTAGTAGCTAGTTCAAAAAAGCTATCCCAATCTTTAGGAACCTCAGTTACTCCTGCATCTTCAAAGATTTTTTTGTTATAGAAGACGGCAAGTCCATCTATTTCCCAAGGTATTGCGTAAATCAAACCATCCTTTCCTGTGAAATCTTCTACAGCTGTAGGGTAGAAAGTTGAAGCATATTCATCTTTTGTCATTATTGTAGAAGGAAGTGGAGCTAGATATTTTCTAAACTTTGGAAGCCATGTATTATGAATTCTAAACACATCAGGAGCAGGTTCTGTAGAGTTATATGCTTGTTGAAGTCTAGTATATATTCTTGATTCATATGTAGAAAATCTTTGCTGAGAGTAAAGTACTGTAACTCCTGGGTTAGCATTTTCAAAATCCTTAATCACACCAGACATTACTCCTTCTGGTTCCCAGAGTCCCCAATAGTTTATGGTAATCTGACCGCTTGTTCCATTATTTGTTGTTGTGCCTTCGGAAGTATTTGTTGGCGTATTGTTGTTTTTTGATGAAACTAAGGCTACGACTATGAGAATCATTAGGATAACTACTAACGAACCACCTGCTATGAGTAGTATTTTCCTTGTTTTAGGATCTTGTAAAATCTCTTTTATTCGTGAGGTATCCATAATTCACCTTAGTTTATTAAATTATATTTTCTTTTCGGCTACAACAATCAATCTCTTTGTTCCTATGCCGAGAGGCCAACAAGTCATAAGTGTTACTGTCTCTTTATTCAATTTCGGTTGTAAAACAGAGAAATCATCAGGAGAGACTATTTTCTTATTCCTAACGACATATTTAAGAATCGTATCATCTTTTGTTATTAAGACTTCTTCTCCTATCTCAATATTTTCAAGCCTTGAGAATATTGTTTCAGGATAATCTTTATGTCTGCTAAAAAATGATTCTACAGCACTATGTCCATATATGAAGGAATTTCCCCCATCGCCTGGAAGTGGTGTTCCTTTGAAATGAGCAACTCCGCCTTTCAAGAATGAATTATATACTTTCTCATTATCGCTTTCTACATTTGGAGATATTTTAATATTTTGTATGCCAATGCTTGGTATGGTTATATACATATCTTTACTATATGTTTGGTCAATTTTGATATCTTGGGTGGTCTGTTTATTAGAGGATGCATTTCCTGATACGGTAGAAATGCCAAGTACATTAAATTGCTTTGAAAGGTTTGAAAAGTAGCTTTGACCTGGATCATAGAATGCGAATTCGTTCTCTATGTATGTTTTGTATGATTCTGGAACGGGTTCTACCATAACTTCAGCCCTTTTTTGAGTAATAACTCCATCTATGTACGAGCTTATGATGGGGAGTGCCTGTCCTGCGACAACCACAAGTCCTAAAGTGGCAAGAAGTAGTGAAACGGTTACTCTCATTTTTCTAATTTTTTTTGTACTTTCAGTCTCTATATTCCAAGAGTTTTGAGTTTGCATATATATCGGTAATGGTAGCAAATTTCACTAGATAGAGCTAGTATGTAATCTTACAGAAGGAGATCTTAATTGTTCAATGTAGTAATTAAGTACAAACTCTGTTAAAATCACCAAGTTATGGAAAAACGAGACTATTACGAGGTTCTTGGTGTGGGCCGTGATGCTACAATGGATGATATAAAGAAGGCATATAGAAAGCTTGTTAAGAAATATCACCCAGATGTAAATAAAGAACCAGACGCTGAGGAAAAATTTAAAGAAATACAGGAAGCATATGAAGTCCTGTCGAATGAGTCTAAAAGATCGGCATACGATCAGTATGGTCATGCTGGGACAGCTGGGTTTGATACTGGAAGTACTGGTGGTTTTTCAGACTTCTCCGGTGCACCATTTGATATGGGGGATATATTTAATACATTTTTCGGTGGAGGAATGGGTGATGATTTTGGCTTTGGATTTGGCAATATGAATTCTCAGAGGGAAGAAGAGAAAAGAGGAAGTGATATTAGGTATAGGATTAGATTAAGTTTTGAAGAGGCGATGAAAGGTGGTGATTACAAAATTCATATTAGCAGAGAGGATCGTTGTAAAAATTGTAATGGTACTGGTAGTACATCAGGCAAGCTTAGGGAGTGCCCAGTTTGTGGTGGAACAGGACAGGAAAGGCATGTTAGGAATACAATACTTGGGAGAATGTCTGTTATGGGAGTATGCTCCCGATGTGGTGGAACTGGACAGGTAATAGAAGATCCTTGCAAAGAATGCAGGGGAACTGGAGTAGTGAATGTTAAGGAGGATGTAAACATTAAAATTCCTGCAGGGGCATATGATGGAATGGTCCTTAGATTTAGAGGAGGAGGAAATGCTGGTAAAAATGGTGCTCCAGCTGGGGATCTTTATGTGGAAATTGAAGTCGAAGTTTCGAAGATTTTTGAAAGAAGAGGAAATGATATTTATTCAGATATAAGTATACCTGTTCATATTGCAGTTTTAGGGGGGAGTGTACCTGTTAAGACAATATTTGAAGAAGTTACATTAAAGATTCCAAAAGGAACTCAGCCGGGTACAATTTTCAAATTAAAGGGAAAAGGATGTCCTGTATTCAATTCTAAAAATTCTCGAGGAGATCATTATGTAAGAGTAAATGTTGAAATACCTACAAAATTATCTAGGCATGAAAAAGAACTGTGGGAAGAACTTTCTAGAGCATAACGAGCATTTGGACTTACTGTAATATATGTGATATACTCATCTTGGAAAGATATACAAAGTAGAGGTGAGGATTAAAAGTTCTCACCTTTTTTTTAGCTAATATTTTAATGTGAGAAAAGATGGCAATGACATCAGAGTTTATAGCTGCAATTAACCAGATAGCAGCAGAAAGAGGAATAGACAAGGAGGAGATTTTTAAGGCACTTGAAGAATCAATATTGGTTGCTTACAAAAAGGAAAAGTTTCAATCAGAGAAGGATGGAGATGATAGAGATGAAAAAGGTAAAAATCTTTCTGTGGAATTGAACAGGGAGACTGGAGACTTCAAGCTTATAGCCACAAAGGAGGTTGTTAAAAAAGCTAAGGATAATGAGCTTGAAATCTCATTATCTGAAGCAGAGATGATTTCTCCGAATGTGGAAATAGGTGACTCTATACAGATAGAGATGCCTTCCGTTGATTTTGGGAGAATAGCTGCTCAAACAGCAAAACAGGTTATCCTGCAAAAGAT
Organism: Candidatus Dojkabacteria bacterium; assembly: GCA_035370505.1. GTDB lineage: Bacteria > Patescibacteriota > Dojkabacteria > SC72 > SC72 > UBA5232. The sequence continues at coordinate 94,077 of DAOOVU010000001.1, forward strand.
AAGGGAATCAGAGAAGGATGCAGTAATAAGTGAATATAGCGATAAAATTGGAGAAATTTTCACTGCTTTAATGCAAAGAATGCAGAAAGGCGATGTTATATTCGAAATAGGGAAAGCTACGGCAGTAATGCCAAAGGAAGAGCAGATTTCCAATGAATTCTACAGACTTGGTGATAGATATAAGGTTTTGTTAAAGAAAATAGTTGATTCTGAAATGATTGTTTCAAGATCAGACCCAAATTTCTTAATAGGTTTATTCAAGCTAGAAGTTCCTGAGATAGAGTCAGGAGTTCTGGAGGTTAAAGCAATAGCTAGAGAGGCTGGGTCGAGGAGTAAAATGGCTGTTGCATCTAAAGAGGAGGGAGTTGATCCCATTGGTTCATGTGTTGGACAGAGGGGGATTAGGATAGCTAATGTTATGAACGAAATTGGCGAAGAAAAGATAGATATAATAGAATGGGATGAAGATGATGAGAAGTTTGTAGCGAATGCTTTAAGTCCAGCCAAAATAGATAGTGTTGTAATAGAAGGTGATAAAGCGACAGTTACTGTTCCTGAGGATCAGCTTTCTTTGGCAATTGGCAGAGAAGGACAAAATGTAAGATTGGCGTGTAAATTAACAGGATTTAAGATAGATATCATATCTAATGGAGTTAAGGCTGAAGTTGGAGAAGAGAATAGTGAGACAGAGGTAGATAATAATACTAGCAAAGAGGATTAATTTGTAATATGGGAAGTAAATGCCTACTAAATCTGAACAAAAAAATGAAAAAAGTAGAGATGGCAGAACTCCCATTGTTACAATACTTGGACATGTAGATCACGGCAAAACTACAATTTTGGACAAAATAAGGGAAAGCAATGTTCAAAAATGCGAAGCTGGAGGAATAACACAAAAAGTTTCTGTATTTACTGTTGATGTTGATGGAAAAGGTAATCTCATTACCTTTATAGATACCCCTGGGCATGAAGCTTTTGATCTAATGAGAGTAAGGGGAGAAAGTGTTGCTGATATTGTTCTTCTTGTAGTCGCAGCAGATGATGGAGTAAAACCTCAAACAAAGGAATCTATAGATATAATTAATAATTCGTCTGCAAAGCCAATAGTTGTCATAAACAAATGCGATTTACCAAACATAAATCTTGAAAAAGTTAAGAGAGATATAGTTAACAATGGTATGCAACTAGAGGGTTTTGGTGGGAGTGTCCCTGTTATAGAAGTATCTGGGAAGACTGGAAAGGGAATACCAGAGCTTCTTGATTTGATATCTCTAGTTGCAGAAGTTGAAGGGTTGAAAGAAGGATCAAATCTTCCAAAGGGTGTCCTTGGCAAGGTATTTGTACTTGAATCTGTTAAGGATAAGTTTAAGGGGAATGTATCATCAGTGGTTTTAACAGAAGGTAGGATGTGTAAGGGGAATTGGTTTGGATACATGCTCAATGGAAGAATATTCTTAGAGAAGATAAAAGGAATAGTTACTGAGGATGGAACAAATATGTGTTTACTTAGTCGTGGATGTGGTGGGAGAGTAATAGGTCTTTCTAACTTGTTGGAACTTGGAACTGAAGGGTATGTTTTAGAAAATAAAGATACTAAGCTATTAGAATCATTATTGAAAAAGGACAACACAGATTCTGGTGTTGAGGATATTGATATAGAGGATTTTTTCTCAATTAGGGCAGATAATGACGAGAAATCATTAAGCGTAATAGTAAAAAGCTCATCAGAAGGTTCTCTTGAAGCGATTCTTAATTCTTTGAAAAGAATTAAAGAAGATGAATTTAGTGTAAAAATAGTAAGTTCTGGAGTTGGAAATATCTCATTAAGTGATGTAGAATTCGCTCTTGTTACAAAGTCGATAGTCTTGGGATTTGAAGTCTCCGTAGAACAAGGAGTTGATGATTTCGCGAAGAAAAATGGTGTTTTAGTTAAGACCTATGATGTAATTTACAGGTTAACAGAAGAGGTTCAGGAGGCCTTAGCGATTATGTCTCTTCCGCAGGAGAGTGAAGAGGAGATAGGAAGTGCTATTGTTCGTGCAGTGTTTACACTATCTGATGGGACAAAAATAATAGGGTGCAAAGTAGAAAGTGGAATATTAAAGAAGGATTGCAAGGTATATGTTGTTAGAAAAGATGAGATTTTAGTAGAATCAAAGATTAAAAGTTTGAGGATTAATAAAGATAGTGTAAGTGAAGTAAAAAGTGGCTTTGAATGCGGAATGCAAATCACTTCACCTGTCGATGTTATGGAGGGAGATAAGGTGTTCTGCTACAAGAAGATTTGACATATAGCCTATAAAATTATACAATAAAAGTCCGATACTTCAGAGTAATCTTCTCTTGTAAATATCGAAATATAATGTTAACCTAAATATATGGCACTAACTAATGCAGAAAAAACTGAAGTAATAAAGAAATATGCCTTGCATGAGGGTGATACTGGATCTCCTGAGGTGCAAATCGCATTACTGACGAAACAGATAGATAGACTTACTGAGCATTTGAAAATTCATAAAAAAGATAATCATTCAAGACGAGGATTGCTTCAAATGGTTGGAAAGAGAAGAAGATTGTTGCAGTATCTGAAGAGCAGTGAGCCAGAAAGGTTTGATGCTTTAACCAAAAAATTGAAGCTATAGGTGGAAAAAGAAGACCTCTTCCTTTGTTATAACTTTCCGATTAAAATAGACAGGCAGTATTCTGCTTAGTGTATTGTTAGATAAATTAAATAAAACAAATATGTTGTTTAACTTAAAAAAATATGAATTTGAAATTGATGGGAGAAAATGTTCCTTTGAAACAGGGAAATTAGCATTGAAATCACAGTCATCGATTTTAGCCAGAATGGGAGATACGGTAATAACTGTCAATGTAAATACTAGAGAATCCACTGGAGAACTTGATTATTTCCCTCTTACCGTTGAGTATATTGAGAAGTTCTATGCGTCTGGAAAGATAAATGGATCTAGATTTGTAAAGAGGGAAAGATTTCCAAGTGATGATGCAATTTTGAAGGCAAGAATGATTGATAGAGCTGTAAGACCAAGATTTCCTCATGATTACAGGGATGAAGTTAGTGTGATAGTTACTGTTATGTCATATGACAATGAGAATGATCCTGTTCTTTTAGCTATAAATGCAGTATCAGTAGCTCTAATGAATTCTAAGGCACCATTTGAAGGCCCTATTGGTGGTGTGAGAATGGGTATTGATAGTGAAGGAAATGCTGTTAGTCTGTTGAAATCAATGGATTTGACATCACAAGAAGATAGGTTGAATTATGTTGTAGCTGGAGATGGAAAAGTATTTACCATGATAGATGCAGGAGCGTATGAGGTTGATGAAGAAAAGATATTTGAAGGAATGGAAAAGTCTTTGGGATTTATGGATAAATGGATAGAAGCACAGAATAAATTCCTTGAACTTGTTGAACCTAAAAACAAAGAATACACATCATATTCTGTTAGTGACGATTCTGTTAACGCCGTATTGGAAATACTTGGAGATGAGAAAATAAATGAAAACTTGAAAAATGGAATTAACGACAAAAGTGTTCATGAAAAGGCTAAAAAGGAGTTGTATGAGAAACTTGAAGGTAAATATTCTAAAGTGGCAATAGATGAGGCCTATGATAACCTTCAAAAAAAGGCTATGAGAAAATTGGTTC
>DAOOVU010000002.1:0-53771 GCA_035370505.1 Candidatus Dojkabacteria bacterium
GTCATTAAGTAGAAAAAAGGGGACAATCGTTATGTATGAGGAAAAGAAAAAGTAATCGTGAAAATTTGAAGGTGGCTATTGTTACTGAGCATTTGTGGAAGATGGGAGGAGCTAATAGGGTGTTAGAGTGCTTCTGTGAAATGTTTCCAAATGCTGATATATATGCATTATTCGGAGAAAAAAATGCTAAAAAAAGACATGAACTTCTTTCGGAAGAGATTTGTAATCACAAAATATCATATTCAAAATTAAATAATCTTCCGTTTGTTAAAAAATATTATCAATATACCTTCGGGAAATGGATAAAAAACATCGAAAAGTTTGATCTATCTGATTATGACTTAGTAATCTCATCATCTTCTTCTGTTGCTCATGGAGTCATAACTTCTGTTGATTGCTTCCATCTTTCATACATACATTCTCCTATGAGATTTATTTGGGATTTAAACAAAACATACTTTGGCAAAGATAAAGGATCCCATTCTTTTCCAGTTGGATTTGTTTCAAAAATTCCTTTTAATTTTGCTAGGATATGGGATGTTTCAGCTTCTAATCGATCTGAGTTACTTATTGCAAATTCACACTGTGTAAAGAACAGAATATACAAATATTGGAAGAAGGATAGTATTGTCATATATCCTCCAGTAAAGGTGTACGAAGGTGAAATTAAAATGAATAGGCAAGACTATTTTGTTTCTGGAGCTCCATTTGAAAAAAATAAAGGAGGAAAGTTTCTTCTTGAATATGCTAAAAAAATGGGGTTTAACCTAAAAGTTATAGGTAGTGGGTCAATGCTTGGCTCTATGAAAAGAAAATATGGGAAGTATCAAAATATACAAATACTTGGGTGGGTATCAGAGGAAGAAAAGTGGGATATGTTGTCAAATTGTGCAGGATATATTACTGCTGGACCTGAGGATTATGGAATATTTCCTGTTGAGGCAATTTCATGTGGTACTCCTGTTCTGGCATTTAGAGGAGGTGGAAGTTTAGAAACAATTGAAGATGGTAGAGGAGGTATGTTTTTTGATTGGAATAATTTTGAAGACACTTTTGGGAAATTTTCTACTAAGAAATGGGATTATACAGATGTAAGAAAAAGCCTTAAAAATTTTAATACAAAGGATGGTTTCAAAGAAAAGATAGCAAAGGTGTTGGTTGATAATGGGATTCAGATTTGATATGATTTTCAAGACCTAGACATGCCGAGATAGCTCAGTTGGTAGAGCATCTGTCTGAAGAACAGAGGGTCCCCAGTCCGAATCTGGGTCTCGGCACCACTGCGAGAGTAGTTCAGTTGGCTAGAACGACACATTGCCAATGTGTAGGTCGCGGGTTCGAGCCCCGTCTCTCGCTCCAATCATTCGTTTTTCCAGTGTGTTTACATTCTAAAGAAGAAGTGTTACATTCTATGGATGTGTTGTGAAATTGTGTGAGCATTTAAAATTTATTGACAGCGGTTCAATGAAAATATTGTTTACCCCTCTGACTACTAGTTCAATAGCTCATATTATTAGAAGTTTTGCATTAGCGGAAAGATTTGTTGAGAATGGAGATGAAGTTTTTTTTACTTCATGCAGGCTTAAAAAGGATTTCATTGAAAAAGAAGGATACAGAGTTGTAAGAACATATTCTCCCTTTAACTTGAATGATGAGAATGATCAATCTGTAAACTATCTGTCTACACACAAGAAGGAAATGGTTGAGTGGTTTAAGGCAGATATAGATGCAGCACTGGAAGTTCATGCAGATGTTGTAATAGGGTGTTCTTGTTTATTTGGACCTCATGTTACTTATGCTACTGGTATTCCTACTGTTGCTTTAATGAATGGACAATATGCTCCAACAACAAAAGGACTTATGGGTATTTGCTTGTGTGATGATTCTCTAAAAAGTATTTTGCTTAGAAATATGCTTCGTCCAGTATTTAATAGGGAATTTCTAAAAAAATATCTTTCGGAGGTTCTCGATGCGTATAGGATAATTGGAATTGAACATGGAGAAATTAAGAGTAGAGAGGAAATGTATTCTCCAATGCCGATACTGATACCCGGAGATGAAGAGTTTGAACCTCAGCTTCGAACTGATGAAAATACTAAATTCATAGGTCCTCTGTTCTGGGATGGTTTTGAGAGAATAGATGATGGAGAACTCTCAGAAGAAAGTATTTTGAAGTTCAAGGGAAATGATAAATTGATTTTTCTAACATTTGGGGGAAGTGTTTTCAACAAGGATATCTATGATAGAGTATTAAGGAGTTTAAACAAAATAGATGCAAAAAAAATAGTTGCACTTGGGCCTAACTTCAAAAGAGAAGATTTTCCAGATGATTCTGATGATTTGATTATTAGGAATTTTGTTCCAGGGCTTAGACTTTCAAAGCTTTCTGACATTATAGTGAACACAGGGTCTCAGGGAGCAATAATGCAGGCTTTAACATATGGTAAACCTGTTGTTGCATTTCCTGTTGGGATAGATCAGGCATATTTTGCTAATCGTCTTGAGGAGATGAAGTTGGGAAGGAATGTTAACAAAACAGGAATCTTAGGCTTTTCAAAAAGAGAGAGTTACCAGTTTGTAGATGATCGTATTCCTGAAAAGATGATTTTAGCTGTGAATGAATTAATGAATAATGATGAGTATTCAAAAAACGCTCAATCATATTCTCAGAGACTTGAAAAGAGATACCATGATCCAGCTGGAGAGGCAGTGAATTTCGTGTATAATAGGTACAGGAAAATATGATAATAGAAGTATCACTGTTAATAATAATTCTTCTTTTGTGTGGGTACATTTTGTTTAGTGTGCTTGGTGCTGATGAAATGACTAATGAGCCTCAGAGGAAGAGTTTTGCATTCATGGTATTTTGGATAATTCTTTGGGTTATAACTATTCTATTAACGGATATATTTTATCAATATTTGGATTTTTCTCTCTGGACTTCAAGGTTGTCATTTTGTACTTCTGCACTAATAGGTTACAGTTATTACCTATTCGTGGAAGAGTATCAGGATAAAAAGAAGCTAAAGGGACTCAGGAGTCTGTGGAGTATAGTTACCATATTCTTGATAGTAATTTCGTTAACAGACGCTGTTGTTAAAAGGGTCGCTATAGTTGATGGGTCATTGAAATCATACCCAGGAAATATGTACATAGTATATGCAGTTCTCGTTGGTATCATGTTTTTACTGTCAGGAGTATTATTCTTCGGAGCATACAAGAGGGAGAAGAATCAGGTGAAAAAAACTCAAATGTTGTACATGCTTATTGGTTCCGTAATATCGATTTTGTTTACTTTTGTGACAAACTTAATACTTCCAATGCTTGGATTTAGGGAGATAAGGTCGCTTGGACCATTGGGTCTTTCATTCTTCATATTTGGGACATACTATTCAATTATAAGATATCGTTTTTTAAGTGCTAAGCTACTAATTAGTCGTTTCATATATACTCTAATCATTGCGATAGTTCCATATGCAGTCTTTCATTTGATAGTATATCTGCAAACTGCTGTATGGGGAGATGTATATAGCCCTGGAGCCTTAATCTCAGGGTATTTGTATGCACTAATATTTCTCTATGTATTTTTGTATACCTCAAAAGGAGTTGATCAATTCATAAAGAGAGTTTTCTATGGTTCAAGTGTTGATCCTGAGAAGGAGAAGTCAAAATTTCTAAAAGAAATAGATACCCTATTAGATACTGATAAAATTTTGAATGAAACAAAAACTCTTCTAGAGAGAGTTTTCGGTGTAAAGGTTGGAATGGTACTTACTTCTTCAGATCAAATATTAAGTGTGTCAAATGATTTGAATACTTTTGAAATTACACAAAGCGATATTAATTGTCTCAAAGAACTTACTGATCCAGTTCTCAAAGATGAACTAATATATTTAGAAAGTGAGCGTCCTGATGTTACTTCGATATTTTCTAATTACAAGATTCAATGCTTCTTTCCAATTAATATATCTCAAAATACAAATTGGAAAGCATATATATTTCTTGGGAATAAAAAGAATTCAATCAGCTATTCAATTCAGGATATCGACTTTATATCTTCCATAGCATCTGTTCTTTCTGTTGCATTGCAAAGAGCATATTTGCACCAAGAGGTTTTGAAATTTAATGAAACTCTGCAAGAAAAAGTTAATGAGGCAACAGTCAACCTGAGGAGAAAGATAGTAGAGTTAGAGGAAGCAAGAAGAAAGGAAAATAACATGATAGATATAATGGGACACGAATTAAGAACACCCGCTACTGTTGCAAAGCTTAATGTTGAAATGATACATAACTGGCAGGAAAATATGGAGAAGAAGTATCCAAATATTAAGGAATTTGATGATTTTAATAAGTACCTTAAGAGAATACAGGAAAGTATTGAGAATGAAATTGGAATAATAAATACATTATTAGTATCAGCGAAGCTAGAAGGAGAAAAATTGGAGCTTGTTAAAACCCCTGTAAATGTAATAAATGCAATAGAACTTGGTATAGAGGGAAAAAAGAAAAGTGCTGAAGCCAAAAAAATATCACTAACTTTTGATTATCCCAAAAATTACAAGGAATTCCCTTATGTTTTGGCTGATAAAGGAAGATTCCAAGAGATAATTGATAATTTAATTGATAATGCTGTGAAGTACACAGATAAAGGATCAGTGAAAATTACAGCTGAGGCAGAGGAAGATTATGTTCGAATCTCTGTAACAGACACTGGAAAAGGAATTGCAAAAGAGGATATTCCCAAATTAGGTACAAAATTCTACAGAACTAATCAATATATACCAGGGTCAGATAGTGATATAACACAACTCGTAAGGCCTGGAGGTACAGGTCTAGGTCTTTTTGTTGTTTATGGATTGGTAAAAGCACATGGAGGAAAGATAACAGTGAAAAGTGAAGTTGGTAAGGGAAGCACATTTAGCTTTACAATTCCAATAGCCAAAGGAGCTACAGGTGAAATAGATAAAAAGATTTTTGAAGGTGATCAATTTGAAAAACTAAGAGCACAAAAGGATAATAATTAGTGGATTATTCATATATTTTCCATGGTATTATGCAGAAGCACTCAAAAAAATTTATTAAGGAGAGACTACTAAGGTCTAAAATATTTGTCCTACTTAAGAAAAATGCTGTTGTTATAGTGATAATTTTATGCGTTGCTCTATCCTTTTTGCTTGGATTTTGGAACATACAGAAGTATGAAATCTATTCTAATGATGGAGGAGAGGTAAGTCCAAAAACACACCAAATGATGAGTGATTATTTGGATAAAAATGTTGTGGGGAAAAACTATTTTGAGATATATACTGAGGATCTTGAGAAAGATCTAGCAAACAATCTTTCATATGTTGAAAGTGTAGAGGTACGAAAAAATATTCCAAATATACTAATTCTTTTTGTAAAAGAGTATATTCCTAAGTTAACTGTTCATACGCAAAGTGGAAAATGTTATCTTCTTGCAGAAGATGGCACTGTGTTGGAAGAGTTATGCAAAGATTCTACTGAAACAGAGTGCTGTGCTAATTATTCATCTGCAAATGAGAAATATCTTTTTAATGCTTTAGATACTGAAGTTGTTAAAAAAAGCGAGGAAAAATCTAAGCTATTGGTAATGGGTGATATTAAAGACATAATTAAAGTAGTAGAGTTATTTAATATCCGTATAAAAGAAATAACCTTGGACAAGAATGTCCTTACAATTACCGATATCAGCGGAAGGGCGATTATTTTTTCCATGAATGATGATTTAAAAATACAACTTGAAAGATTCTATCTCGTAATGTCAAAAATAAAGAAAGATGGTATAGATTTTGATTCTATTGATGTCAGATTCGAAAGACCAGTAATGAAGATTAGAATAAATTCTTGATTAAATATATAAATTTTACTATATTAGTATAGAAATCTTGTAAAAAGTTGTTCTTAATATATAATAAGTTTAAGTAAAATTACTGTCCCTAACAAATATATGGCACGCAAAATATTAACAGCGATAGATATTGGGTCTTCTAAGATAACTACGGTTATTACTTCTGTAGAGGACGGTAAGAATCCAACGGTAATTGGTGTATGTTCGTATCCTAGTAAAGGAATTAAAAAGGGTGTAGTTATTAACATAGATGATGCTACTAGTGCCATATTGGAAAGTGTATCCGCAGCGGAGAGAATGGCAGGAGTTACAGTATCAAATGTGTTTGTCTCTATAAATGGAGAGCAAGTGACAAGTCTTAATAACAAAGGAGTTGTTGCTGTTGCTGGATCGGAGATTACGATTGATGATACATACAGGGCAATTGAAAATGCTAGAACTCTTTCTCTTCCTGATAACTTGTATCCGATACACATTATTCCGCGTGAATTTGTAGTTGATGCTCAAGGAGGAATTAAGTATCCAATAGGGATGAGTGGAAGTAGATTGGAGGTTGAAACCCATATTATTACTGCTCCTACTTCGTACTGGCAGAATATCAAAAAATGTGTGGAACAGGTAGGATCAAATGTGTACGATGTAGTGTTTACTGCTTGGGCTTCTTCTCTTGCTGTTCTAACTGATACTGAGAAAGAGCTTGGGGTTACATTACTTGATATAGGTGCTGGAACGACTGGAATAGCTATCTTTCAAGAAGGGTCAATTGTATACAGTGCATCTATTCCTCTAGGTGGAAATAATATAACGAGTGATATAGCTATTGGATTACAGGTGTCTTTAGAGGATGCTGAAAAGATAAAATTAAACCTTGGAAATCTTTTTGATAATAAATTTGAAGGAGAAAAAGTGAGAGAAGTTGATTCGATACCAGCACTTTTGCGTAGAAAAGAAGTAACTAAGCCGAAGAAGACAAAGGGTGAAGAGATAGATTTGGGGGTTATAGGAATAGATAAGATGGTTTCAAAGGAAAAAATGGAGAAAATTGTTGAGGCTAGGTGTAGTGAAATTTTAGAAATGGCAAAAGACAATGCATCTAAGGCTGGATATGAAATTGCTATGCCAGCAGGTATTGTTTTAACTGGAGGAACAGCTTTGCTTAGGAATATTACTAAATTTACACAAGAAATGTTTGGGGTTGCAGCTCGTATAGGAACTCCTTCTGGCTTAACAGGAATGGTAGAGGAAATATCTGATCCATCATATGCATGTGTTCAGGGTTTAGTAAAACATGCTTTAGAAGATGATGTTGAGATTGGAGGTGTTGGAGAAAAGAATAAAGTTGATATAGGTGGTATTTTTGGTAAGATAGGTGAATGGTTTAAGTCTTTACTGCCTTAACTTAACTAATTTTACAGTAAGGGAACTATGTTAGTAACGACAAATGTTGATCCAGTAGCGAAAATTAAAGTGGTTGGAGTAGGTGGTGGTGGTTGTAATGCTATAAATACGATGATTACTGATTATGATATCTCTGGAGTTGAGTTTATGGCCTTTAATACAGATGCTCAAGCTTTGAAGATGTCTCAGGCTCCAATTACCCTTCAACTTGGTGAGAAACTGACAAATGGTCTTGGAGTTGGTGGAGATTCTAAACTTGGGTCAGAAGCAGCGGAAGAAAGCATTGATCAAATACAAGAGCTATTGGAAGGTGCAAATATGGTATTTATTACTGCAGGAATGGGTGGAGGAACTGGTACAGGTGCAGCACCAATAATTGCTGGGGTCGCTAGGAATATGGGAGCACTTACTGTAGCTGTTGTAACTAAACCATTTGAATTTGAGGGAGCAAAAAGAATGGAGTTAGCTGAAGAAGGTATTGCAGCACTAAAGGATAAGGTTGATACGTTGATTGTTGTTCCAAATCAAAGATTATTGGAAATAATAGATCCAAATGAAAAACTTTCGTTCATAGATGCTATGAAAAAGGTTGATTCAGTATTAGCTGAAGGTGTGAACAGTATATCAAATTTGATTAGTCAAACTGGGTATATAAATGCAGACTTTAATGATGCTAAATCAGTTATGCAAAATGCAGGAACTGCTCTGATGGGTATCGGAAGAGCATCTGGTGAAAACAGAGCTGAGGAGGCTGCTAGAGCTGCTACAACCAGTCCATTACTGGATATGTCTATAGAGGGAGCAAAAGGAGTTCTTTATAACATAGTAGGGGCTGATCTTACACTTACTGAAATAAGCCTAGTATCTGAACTAATAAGAGAAGCAGTGGATCCATCGGCAAATATAAAATTTGGAGCTCAGATAGATCCAAATGCAGGTGATGAGCTTACTATAACAATTGTAGCCACTGGGTTCTCAGATCAACCATATACAAAGAGACAAAGTGAAATAAATGTTGGAGGGACAAGTAGAATTAGAACTTTTGGATTTGAGCCAGAAAATAAAGTGAACAACGCTGAAATAGTAAAAGAAAGTGAAGATGAAGAAGAAAGTTTTGAATCATTTGATGCTGTAGATGCAATGCCAGTTGATTCATTTGATAATGGAAACGACTCATTTACAGATTCTGAGAAATTAAAAGACATTCCAACTGATGATCCATTAGATATTCCAGCGTTTATGCGAAAGAAAAAATAGCATTCTCACTATGTAGTGTATAATGCTGATTATGAATTCAAGCCTGTTCGATACAAAAAGGTTTAAACCTTTCAGTTTTGCTATAACAGTCCCAATGACTATGCTTTTACTGATAGGCATTATTACATTATACTCAACATCAATTTCTCCAACCGAGGAAAGTACTGATCTATCAATTGTTATGAAGCAACTCCTATACATTGCAATAGGAGCCCTTTTTTATTTTTTTCTTACATATACTGATCTTTCATATCTTAAACATTGGCAAGTAGCAGGAGGAATATATCTCGCAACAATAGGACTTCTTTGTGCTACACTAGCGTTTGGTCCAGAAATAGCAAATGTAAAAAGATGGCTTATCATTGGAGGAATCCAAGTTCAACCATCAGAAATTGCTAAACTATCAGTTATTCTTGTTACTTCTGCTGTCTTTTCGTACAAAGAAAAATACAATGAACTAATCCTTTTTTTGATATCCTTTGTTTTGGTTATTCCAATAGTTGCTTTAATATACATACAGCCTAGTGGTAGCATGGCTACACTTGTTTTGATGATATGGTTTGTAACAGCCTTCCTAGGACTAAACAACCCTTTGAGGAATACTGTTTTGTTGATGATAATAGGAGGTATAACTGGTAGTTTTGTAATCTCATCGATAACTTCAAATCCACTTTGGTTTCTTTTGTCTGTTCCATCTATTGTACTTGCTATCTTTGGTTTCTATTCAAAAAATAATTGGAAATCGTTTGTTCTGGTATCTGTGATTTTAAGCATAGTACTGGGAGTATCCTCTCAATTTGTGTGGAATGATATATTAAAAGATTACCAAAGAAAGAGAATAGAAGCATTCTTAAATCCTGAAGAAACAAAAGAAGATATTGGATTTAATGTAAATCAATCCAGAATAGCTATTGGTTCTGGACAGATTTTTGGGAAGGGATTTGGAAATGGGACACAAAGTAAAAGAAATTTTTTGCCTGAGTATCAAACTGACTTCATATTTGCATCATATGCGGAAGAATTTGGCTTGATAGGGAGCCTTATTCTGTTTTTTCTTTATGGGGTAATTATAATTACAGCATATTTAACAGCCATTAAATTTTCTAAAGATACAATGTTTTCTCTGATTTGTGCTGGCATAGGGACTAAAATACTATTTGAAGTTTTTATCAATATTGGAACTAACCTAGGAGTCATACCTGCTACGGGAATTCCTCTTCCAATGATAAGTGCAGGAGGAACATCAATTATAGTAACATTATCGTCCCTTGGTATTTTGCAGAATATATATTCTAAAGGAAGTTCAAAATTAAGAACAGGAAAAAAGGATATATTGGAAGTCTATGAGGAGTAAACAAGTGGGTGTACAGGGAATCGAACCCTGAACCTAACGGTTAAGAGCCGTTTGCTCTGCCAGTTGAGCTACACACCCAAGTTCAAGTAGAGATGATATCAGCAAGATGCTTTTTTTTCAATATATTAAATATATTGATTGACTTTTGAGTAATATTAACATACAATTCACATCACATTATGGAAGAAAATACTAAAGAAAAAGCAAAAACAACAAAAGTGGAAACTAAAGAGCCTGAGAGGTTTGCAGTTATAAAAATATCTGGAGTACAATTAAAAGTCTACGAAGGAAAGGAATATGAGATTAACAAGATTGATGGAAATAAAGGGGATAAGTTAGATATCGATGAAGTTCTCCTTGTTGCTGATGGAGATAAAGTATCTGTAGGAACGCCTTTCGTTGATGGAGCAAAGGTAAAATTAGAGATTACTTCTCAAAAGAAAGGTGAAAAGATAAATGGATTTGTGTATAAATCTAAATCTAGACACAGAAGAAAGTATGGTTTTCGTCCCTTGATTACTAGGGTAAAAGTTTCTAAGATTCAATATGCCTAAGCAGTATTTTTTTGAAGCGGGTAGTTTTCCAGATCTGTCGTATACAGAATTGTGTTGTGTTTTAGAGTCCTTCAATTTCAACAAAGAGATAGTTGAAAAATTTTCTGAGAATATATTTCTGGTCAAAAATGAGAGTTTGACTGATGATATGTTTAGAAATATTTTTAAGAGACTAGGAGGATGCATAAGGGCTGGGATTGTAATTCGAAATTTGGATTCTTTTTTAGAGGAATTTCAAAATGAGGGTGAAAAGATTATTTTTGGAATCAGTATTATTGGTAACAAAAGTGGATATAACAATGTTTTTGTTAAGAAACTTGGCAATGAAATAAAGAGAGGTCTTAAAGAATATGGTGTGAATTCCCGTTTTGTTCTTCCTATGAGAAAAGAATTATCTCTGAATACTGCACAATTAGTAAAAAATAATATATTAGAGAGGGGTTTTGAATTTGATATTATTGTTGGGAACTCGAGAGAAATCTATGGAAGAACAGAATATGTACAGGATTTGGGTGGCTTTGTGAAAAGAGATATGAATAGACCAAATGCGAATATTTTAATGGGTACACTTCCTCCTAAATTGGCAAGAATGATGGTGAATTTTACAGCATTGAGAAGTGGAATAATATGGGATCCTTTCTGTGGATCAGGTACAATACCTATGGAGGCTGTTACAATTGGATTTAATGTATTAGCGTCTGATGCAGATGATTTAGCTGTAGCATCTACAGACGAAAATATTAGGTGGCTGAATGAAGATGGTAGTATTGATGAGATTTTGTACGAAACATTTAAGCTTGATGTTACGAGACCAGATAGCAAGATTGTTAAAAAACTGAAGAATACAGATATCTCTGCAGTTGTGTGTGAACCATTTATGGGTCCTCCTCAAAAAAGTCCTGTTTCTGAGAACCGAGCCGAAGAGCTTCTTAATAGTGTTGGAAAGCTGTACAAAAGTTTGTTTGATTTGATTGATAACAGAATTGAAAAGAGGGGTATACGTGCAGTTATAATTATTCCTTCATACAAAACATTCAATGGATGGAAGACGATTGGCATAAGAGAAGTCGCAGGAAATAGGTGGATATTGAAAAATTCTTACTATGTTCCAAATAAGGAACTTAGATGGTATAGACAGGATAGCATTATTATGCGTAATATATTCATCTTAGAAAGAAGTTAATATATGGATTGTGTACTTGAAGTAGGAGTTAAAAAATAGTATTATCTGCATGGTTAAATAAATTAATAACAGATATCAAATGTCACATGTTGTTGCAGGAAGTACAACATCAAATCATGGAAATGTAGCAGGCAAAAGACTTGGAGTAAAGAAGTACGCAGGAGAAAAGGTTAAAGCTGGAAATATTATAGTAAAGCAAAATGGTTCTGTATACCATCCAGGGAAGAATGTGTATATTGGGAAAACATATTCCATACATGCTAAAAAAGATGGTGTAGTACAGTTTAGAAGGATGACAGGTTTCAAAAGGGGAAAGTTTTATGTTGATGTCGTAGAATAGTTGATATGTCTAAATCACAGTATGTACAGATAGAAAGTAAGAATGCTCTATTGGAGTTGTTGAAGGAAGGTAGAGAGTTTGAAAAGATATATGCTGTAGGAAATGCCTTTAAAGATCCAAAAAGCCGTGAGATTTACGAGTTGGCTTCTAAGAAGAAAATTCCTGTTATTAGGGTGTCCAGAAGAGCTATAAACAGAAGGCTTAGATCTTCTTCGTCAGAGAGTATTATTGGACTAATGTATTCACAGAATGATTGGAGTTTAGATGAGCTTTTGTCTGTGATACATGAGGAGGGAAAGCAACCGTTTTTTTTGATTTTAGATAACCTTAAATATTCTCAAAATATAGCAGCAATAATGAGGACTGCATTTGCTTCTGGGGTAAATGGGATTATTGTTAATACTCAAAATAAGAGTTTAATATCTGATGAGACAATCAGGATATCAATGGGTGCAGCGGAAAGAGTTCCATTAGTAGAAACAAATTTGTTTAACGCCATAAAAACATTAAAGAAAAATGCAATAAAAATATATGCAGTTGATATGAAGGGGGACACATATTTTGAAAAAGATTTAACTGGTCCTGTGGCTTTTGTAATGGGTGCTGAAGATGTTGGAATATCATCAGGTATTTTAGAAAGAGTAGATGAAAAAATTTCTATTCCTATGAGAGAGGGAATAGGTTCACTAAATGTAAGCTGTAGTGCTGCAATTCTTTTGTATGAGAAATTAAGACAGGAAGTGTCACCGCACTAAACAGTTAGGTAAGCTTTTTCATTAGATCTGCTAATTCATCGACAGTATTGTATCTAATGATTATTTGTCCACCTTTTGTCATTTTCTTTATATGTGCAGAATAACCGAGTTTTTGACTTAGAAGTTGTTCATACATTTTTGTTTTAGAGTCGGATTCTGTCCAATTCTTTGTTGTTTTTGTTCTTCCATATGTGATTTTTCTAACAAAGGCTTCAGTTTCTCTTACACTCATTCCTCGTTTTATGACAATATCTGCGGCTGCAATCATAGAAGTTTTGTCCTTTATTCCCATTAAAGCTCTAGCATGTCCCTCAGATAGTCTTTCATTCATGACTTCTTCTTTAATGGAATCTGGAATTTGAAGGATTCTAAGTTTGTTTGTAACAGATACTCTACTTACTCCAACTCTGTTCGCTATTTCGAGGTGTGAAAGTCCGAATTCATCTTGCATTTGTCTGAATGCATAGGCCTCTTCAAGTGGGTTTAGATCTTTTCTTTGTATATTTTCAATTAGAGCAATTTCAAGCATTTCTTGAGGAGATGTGTCTTTTATTACAACTGGAACATATTTTAATCCTGCAAGCTGAGCAGCCTTCAATCTTCTTTCTCCAGCAATTAGTGTATATTTATCAACTCCTTCCTGTTTTGTAATAATTAGGGGTTGTATAACTCCATGAGTTCTTATGGAATCTGCGATACTAATGAGCTGTTCGGGATCAATCTTCATCCTCGGCTGATATGGATTAACTTCTATTTTGGAAATTGGAAAATCCTTAACATAGGAGCTGGATGAATTATCTATCTCGTTGGAGCTGATTAAAGCAGCCAATCCTTTTCCTAATCTTTTTTTCTCCTCCATATCGTAAAAAAATTAATTTATTTTTTCGAACCTATCAATAAATTCGGATGCTAATCGTCTGTAAGCAAGTGCTCCTGTAGAGTTTTTATCATATTGGAAAATAGTTTTACCATAAGAAGGAGCCTCTGATAGCCTTACATTTCTTGGCACTATCGTATTAAAAGCCACATCTCCAAAAAAGTCTGTGACATCTTTTACAACATTTTCTGAAAGCTTTGTTCTGCTATCATACATGGTTAAGATAACTCCACCAATGGTTAAAGCCGAATTTATTCCTTTAATGAGTTTGGTAGTTTCGATGAGCTGACCTAGTCCTTCTAAAGCAAAATATTCACATTGTATTGGGATTATAAGCTTCTGCGCTGCACTGAGCGCATTAAGAGTAAGAAGTCCAAGAGATGGAGGGCAGTCTATTAGAACATAGTCAAATTTTTCTGTCATATTTTCCAGTGCTTTTTTTAGTAGTGTTTCTCTTGATATCATGTTAACCATTTCTATTTCAGCTCCCGCAAGCGACAGATGAGATGGAAGAAGAAATAGATTTTTTGTGTCTGTTGTGACGAAGACTGAAGATATTGGTTCTCCTTCAACTAAAACATCATAAATATTCTTGTATGGAGCTTCATCAGTAGATTTCCAACTTTGTTTGTCAAATTGTTGAGTAAATCCAAGTCCAGAAGAAAGGTTTGATTGAGGGTCTAAATCGACAGCTAATGTTTTTTTGCCTTTTTGAGCCAAAGCAGCCCCTAGATTCATGACAGTTGTAGTTTTTCCTACGCCTCCTTTTTGGTTTGCTATTACAAAAATTTTCATGTTTTAGGTATTAAATATTGTAACTTTGGTGTTTAACTATTCTGAATTCTGAAAATGGAAAATACACAATCCAAGCTTTTCCTTTAATCCTATCAATAGAGATCGTCCCAAATGTTCTAGAATCAGAGCTATGTGGTCTGTTATCACCACATACAAAGTATTCTCCCTCTGGAACTTTGATACTTTGTCCTTCCTTCAAAAAATCTCCTCCACTTGTATATATGCTTGAATTTAGATATGCAGATTCATCAAGAAGTTCCCCATTTATATATATTTTTCCATCTTTGAGCATAACAGTTTCTCCAGGAAGGCCGATTATTCTTTTTATGAAGTCTTGAGTATCTGAATATTTGAAAATTATTACATCTCCTCTTTGAGGTTCCTTTACTTTGTAAGTAATTTTATTTGCCATTAAATATTCTCCATTTTTGTATGTTGGATGCATAGAACTTCCAACAACCTCATGTGGGGTCATTATGAATAGGTAAAGTACTACAGTTATCACTAATGCTACAACAATAGTTTCTAGGAATGAGAGCATGAATTGACCGACTGAGGAAAAGGCTGATGATATTTTTTTTGTCTTGGTCTGTTCAGTATCTGTTGTTGTTTCGTACATTATTTTCATTCCTAAATTAAGAGAAACTCACTCATACAGTGTATTCGAATGATATACCTTTGTCAAACAACCAGAGGATTTGTTGTTAAGTACCGCTATGGGGAATCGAACCCCAGTTTACAGGATGAAAACCTGCTGTCCTAGACCTCTAGACGATAGCGGCACAGTCGTGACATTCTACTATACTTACGGGTTTTTGTGAAGTTTAGTAATTTACTATTGCCCACCTTTTTTGATTTGGTTCAATATTTGTTGCTCTTCAGCAAATGTTGCTCTTTGATATGTTCCCAACTCTTTGTTGTAGACATATCTTCTTTTACACTTACATTCGACCATGTATCTGTTGTCAGAAAGATTACCAAGTTTTTTGGCATATTCTAATCTGTGTGTACAGCCAACACATAGTTTCTTTTCAAGAAGCACTTGTTGAAATGGTCTAATCATTTTTTTGAACATATTTTGTTTTTGATTAACTGAAATACTGATGCTAGAAATAATCTTTGATATGCCGAGGAGAGGACTCGAACCTCCACGAGGTTTTGCCTCATATGCTCCTAAGGCATACGTGTCTGCCAGTTCCACCACCTCGGCATAATAGGATATTCTACTAAAAAAGAGAGCTTTTTGGTAGTGTTTTAGCCTTCATCACTTCCAAATACATCACCATATATCTTTGCGCAACCGTTTTCTGTATGTTTACAGTTTTTTAAAACTTCTTTCTGAGACAGAGAAGTTTTAGGATTATCATCTCTAAGGCTATCGAATGTGATGTGTTCTTTCATTGGGAGAATGTTGGTAGTATCTTTTTCTTTAAGTATATCTACTGAGGCGAGAATTTCTTCCATCTGTGGAGTGAATTCCTTAAGTTCATCCTCAGTTAACTTTATGCGTGAGAGTTCAGCTATGTGCTTAATATCCATTTTCATTTTAATTTTTGTTCTAAAATATTTCTTACAGTATTTGGATTTGCAGTTCCATTAGTTGCTTTCATTACTTGTCCCACAAGAAATCCTATGCTTGCACCTTTGCCGTTCTTAAAATCTTCAACTGCTTTTTGATTCTCAGATATTACTGTTTCTACTATTGTTTCAATGTTTGTACTATTTTCACTTTTTTGTTTTCTCATTTTCTCAATTTCCTTTTTAATATCACAGCCATTATCAACTCTTTCTTGGAGCATCTTTTCTGCTTTGCTTTTAGTAAATATTCCATCTTTGAATGCGATGATAATATCTGCAAGTTCATCTAAGTCTATATTCAGTTGTGACCAGTCTTTACCAGAT
This sequence comes from Candidatus Dojkabacteria bacterium, assembly GCA_035370505.1. Classification (GTDB taxonomy): domain Bacteria; phylum Patescibacteriota; class Dojkabacteria; order SC72; family SC72; genus UBA5232. Next base: position 16,285 of record DAOOVU010000002.1, read on the forward strand.
TTATTTGCAATTGCGTAAACTGGACCCATTAACCAGTTAGATGCTTCTTTAGCAGAATCTTTCTCATTCATGACTTTGCTCAGTTTCTTTTGAAGGTTTTCAAAATAGTTCGCACTTTCTTTTGATGAGGAGATAACTTCTGCAGAATATTTAGAGAGACCCCAATCTTTAATGTATCTTTCAACTTTTTCATCAGGGAGTTCTATTAATTGTGTTTTGATTTCTTCTACTTTACTTCTTGGTATGTCAATTATTGGAATATCTGGTTCAGGCATATATCTGTAATCGTCAGCACTTTCTTTGCTTCTTTGGAATTCTGTAATGTTTTTATCTGCATTCCAACCCCTTGTTTGTTGAATAATCTTTTTACCAGATCGTATCTCTTCTAGCATCCTTTGTATTTCGTATTCTATTGCTTTTTCTACAGCTGTAATTGAGCCTATGTTCTTTACTTCTGTTTTTGGATTTAGTTTGTAATTACCAATTGAAATTATTTTTCCATCCTTAAACTGCCATTTTCCTTTTTCTTGTATAGATATATTAGGCTCACATCTCATTTGTCCTTTTTCCATATCGGCATCAGAAATATCAAGGTATCTGGCGATTTGTCTAATCCTAGTAGCATAGTCTTTGGCATCTTTTGCATTCGTTATGCAGGGTTTTGTTACTATCTCAATCAAAGGAACCCCAGATTTATTGTAGTCTATGAGTGTGTATGGCTTTCCTGAGATACTTTCAATATGGTGTGTAGATTTTGCCACATCTTCCTCTTGGTGTATTCTTTCAATTTCTACTATTGTTCCGCTTGGAAGTTTAATCCAACCATCGTGACATATTGGTCTTTTGTATTGGCTTATCTGGTATCCTTTTGGGAGATCAGGATAAAAATAATGCTTTCTGTCAAAATGAACTTCTGAATCTACTTCACAATGTACTGCTAATCCCATTAAGATACACAGTTCTAGTGCATGTTTGTTTACGGTAGGTAACGCTCCCGGCAATCCTAAGCATACTGGACATACATGAGTATTTGGTTCTTCATGAAAATAGCCAGTTGCACATGAGCAAAACATTTTAGTTTTAGTTTTTGTCTGGATGTGTATCTCTAAACCAATTACTACATCATAATTTTCATCAATATCCATAGAGAAGATACTAGCAATTTTAACTGGATTATTCAACAAAGATGTCTCCTTTGTCATTTTTTGCATTTGTATTCAGGACATAAAAAGTTCCTCTTCCTCTTCCTTTTTGAAGAATGTATTTCTTTTCAAGCATATCTTGTAAATCTCTGTATGAGGTCATAAAAGAGACTCCCATCATTTTTGTTAGGTCACTTCTTGTTATTTTTTGATTAATTGTTAGATAGTCGATTATTTTAATTTGTCTAGGATTGAGGTGGAGTTCAAGGTCTCCTTGTTTTTTTACTTTTTTAATATATGTATCTTTTATTTCATTAGAAACTTCTAGGGAAGTCTTTGACATGGTATAGAGGAATGCTTCTAAAAACATTGTAAGATCAAGTCTTCCTTTTGAAAGTCCAAAAGCTGATACAAAATCTTCTGATATATTATTTATGGATTTGAACATAGGGAACATATTTTCTGGATTGTATCCATATTTTTTAGTAATAATTTCGGCTGTGAGTATTGCAGTAATTTGATTCCCCATGGTAAAAGGAGCTTTATCCATAAATTCATAAAGAAGGACTCCAGTCTTTATTAGTTTGTGATTGGTATCTCTTCCATTCTGTATCCATTCGAATATTTCATTAAAGTACATAACAGGGTCTAAATTGGGATAGAAATCTCTGCACTTGTACCACGTATCATAGATTTCATTTGGTTTTTCAGAAAATGTTCTTAATTTACCAACTTCAGTGTCATCAGCAATGTCTTTAGTTATTAATCTGTTAATATGGACTGCCAATTCCATTGATGGTTTGAGAGAATTAGTATCGTTGTATGAGTTTATGAAGTCTTTTGCATTTCTAAAATTAGTAAATAGCTTTAATTTTTTCTTCTCTGATGGCATTTCTTGTCCTCTTTGTATTGTAAGTGCTTTGTTATATCCAATGGGATAAGAAACTAGTTCTCCTAGGCTTTGAATATCTTCAGCTGATAATCTTTCTTTTATACTTGTCTTGTATTTCTCAGGTATTGGGTTGTACTTAATATCGGTAATGGCAATTTCATACTTTACGATATAGTTAAGCATTAAGTTTGTAAGAGTGTATTTCGGAATCTTCATAGTTGTTTTTTCTAAAAGCTGGTGGATGGATTCGAACCAACGACCTGTCCCTTACGAAGGGAATGCTCTACCAACTGAGCTACACCAGCATATGCGATAGTATTGTAACAAAAATGATACGTATATTCCAGAGTAGTGGAGCGAGAGACGGGACTCGAACCCGCTACCTTCTCCTTGGGAAGGAGACATTCTACCAGATGAACTACTCTCGCATCTTGTCGAGAGTATATAAAAAAAAGAGGAGTATTTCCACTCCTCTTCTTTAATGATTTAACAAAATCACAAATTACTTGGATAATTGCTTTTTTACCATTTCCCAATCATTTTTTAGTAGCATTCCAAGTTTTTCACCAGTCTTTTCTGTGACTTCTTGATTTGATCTTAAGTCTCGAACGACTTCAGAAACTAGTTCTTTGTATTTTGCTTCATCTATTAGTTGTCCTGCTTGTTTGATATTCTCAATCTTTGCTTTTAGCTCCTTTTGTGCATTTAAATATACTTCCTCAGCTCTGTCTCCTAGATCTTCTGCAAGTTTCTTAATATCTTCTCGTGTCTGTTTCCCAGACTTTGGAGCCAACAGAATACCTGAGATTGCACCACCGATTGCTCCAAAAATTGCACCTTTGAGGAACGATTTTTTAGCTTGTTCTGGCATAGTTTATATAAATTAAAAATTAAATATACTAAAATTTGAACGTCTTAAGTATAAGGTAAAATATTATCAAAAAGAATGCAGGAATCAAGAAGGCAAGTATTAGCGTACTTAGGGAATATTCTTTTTCCTGTGTTGGAGTTTGATTTTCTTGATCTGTGTTTTGTTCCTCCGCTACTTGAGTATTTTCGTCAGTATCTGTAGAGTCCTGTACAACAGGAGCTGAAAGTTCTTGAGTTTCTGTTGTATCTGTAGGCTGTTCTTCCTGTGCAAATGCACTTATGGGTGAAATGAGGAGTAGTAATGTTGCGAAAATTTGTATAACATTTTTCATTAAGCATATGTTACCATATATTCACATGATATATCCAGATATTGAGTTAGAAAAAAAATTATGGAATTCTGGCAAGAGGGTAGTGGTGGGTCTAGATGAAGTAGGAAGAGGTCCTCTTGCTGGTCCTGTTGTTGCTGGTGCATTGGTTATATCTGGAGAAGAGTGTGTTGTTGAAGGTGTAAGAGATAGTAAGAAAATGAGTTTAAAACAGAGAGAGCGTAGTTATGATTTGATTGTTGAGAAATCAACAGCGTACGGAATAGGCGTTGTTAGTTCTGATGAAATAGATAGGATTGGGATTAAGTATGCTGTTTTGGCGGCAATGAGGGAGGCAGTTAGTCAGGTGGAGAGTAAGTTAGGGAGTACAGTAGATTATATAATAGCCGATGGTGGTATTTATCCATTGAGAGATCATGATATGGATATTTTGAATAAAGGTGATATGTATCATTACAGTATTGCTGGTGCTTCTGTACTTGCTAAGGTGACTAGAGATAGGATGATGGCGAGTTATGCAACTATTTATCCAATGTATGGATTTGAAAGAAATGTTGGTTATGGAACTAAAGAGCATATTGAGGCTATACAGAAGTTCGGTATTTGTGAAATACATAGAAAAACTTTCGAACCAATAAAAAGTATGTTAAGGGATTAATATAATTTGAATATTTATGCAACCTTGTACATGGGGTTGTATTGTCATCATTTTTAATAGTATAATCCTCTGTCATTTGTGTGGGGCGCTAGCTCATCCGGTAGAGCAACTGCCTTTTAAGCAGTAGGTGTCGAGTTCGAGTCTCGAGCGCCTCATTTTTAATGTATTTCCTCTAGGATAAGTCTTCCAATGTTTTGTTCTACACCATATGCTAGGTTAAGAATGGTTTGTTCATCAAATCTTCGTCCAATAAACTGGACACCTGTAGGCATATTATCCGATAATCCAGAAGGTATAGTTATTCCGGGAAGTCCAGCTTCGGAACTTCCTTCTGCTAGAATATCAGCGATTTCTCCAAACAATGGGTTTTGAGCATCTTGATCAGATAGAGCAGTTGAAGGTGTTGTCGGAGCGACTATCGCATCATATTTCTTAAGTACTTCTTCCAAATTCTCTTTAATCATTTGTCTCACTTGTTCAGATTTTCTAAAGTATTCATCAGCATATCCAGATGAAAGAGAAAAAGTTCCAGTCATTATTCTTCTCTTTGGTTCTTTTCCAAATCCTTCTCCTCGAGTGCTTTCGTAGTATTCTTTTATGGTTCTATTACTACTTCCTTCTAAACCGAATCTTGTTCCATCGTACCTTGCGAGATTTGATGAAACTTCACTCCTGCATGTGATTGTATATACAGCCATAGAATACTTTGGATCAAGGACATTTACTTCATCTATTTTTATTCCAAAGTCTCTTAGTATTTCTACACATTTTAGAAAATTTTTTCTTACACCATCTGATAATTCTAGGTTTAGGTATTCAACTGGTAGTGCAATATGCATGTTTTTCAATTCATCAACAGATAAATCTACAAAGTAATTAGGAATTTTCATTGAAGAAGAGGTCATATCATTGTTATCTTTTCCAGCAATTATTTCTAAAATATATGCAGAATCTTGAACAGATTTTGTCAAAGGCCCTGGGCAATCTAAAGATGAGCCCATTGCAAGTACTCCATATCTTGAAACTCTTCCATAGGTGGGTTTCAGACCCACTAAACCACACCAAGATGCTGGAAGTCTTATCGACCCCGCAGTCTCTGTCCCTATTGATGCACAACATAGGTCAGCACTAAGGGCAGCAGCAGAACCTCCGCTCGACCCTCCAGGTAGTTTTGTTGTGTTCCATGGATTTCTAGAAGGTCCATAGTATGATGTAGCAGTCCCAGATCCATGACAAAATTCATCTAAATTCGTCTTTCCCAAAATTATGGCTTCTTGATCTAGAAGTTTTTGTACTACTGTTGCATTGTAAACGGGAACATATCCATCAAGAATATGTGATGCACATGTAGTAAGTATTCCTTTGGTTGAAAATACATCTTTTATTGATATTGGTAATCCGCTAAGCTTTTTGTCTTTGTATTTTTCAAAATTGTTATCAAATTCCTTTGCTTTGTCTAAAGCCTGCTCTCTGCACACAGTGATATATGAATTTAATTTTGAGTCATATTCATCTATCCTTTTAAGATAATAGTTGACTAATTCAGTAGCAGATATGCCTTTATTTAATATTTTCTCTCTAAGTTGGGTTAATGTAAGATTGTCAATCATATTTTTTTGCATAATAATTCGGTTTCTATTCTATCAGAATACAAAATAAATGGAAATTGATACTGCTAAAGTTACAATTGTTCCTGCTATTACCTGAGGTGTTGTATGTTTGCTTAATTCTATTCTGGCCCAAGCAATCAATGGTGTAAATATGAATAGTGCTAGAGAATATGGTGATTTAGTAACATAATAGATTGTTGAAAAAAGAAGTGTAGAGAATGTCATATGTCCACTGATTTTCCAGAAGAAGGTAATCAATGTGAGAACTCCTGTTGAAGCAAAAAGGGCTAGTGAAGTATTTGTAAGCATTTCAATGTTTTCTGCTTGTATAAAAACATGCATTATCCCAAAAAGTGCTGTGAGAGTAATAAAAAATGGCGGTCTTTCCCTTCTGTCGGTTATATCATGATCGGATATTTTAAAATATCTTTTTACTGTGAAGTAAGATACTAGAGGTATTAGTGCATATATAATTGAATAGATAATCTTTGATTGTAAATTAAGATTGGAAAATATTATAGGGATTATCATGGATAGGACCATTGTTAAAAATCCATTGAATACTTCTGATATTATTTTCGCGATTTTTTGTGATTTTGTCATGTGTTTATTGTATCAATTTTTATTCACCAAGTAACTGTTTTTTTACTTCATCTTTATCCTTTTTTGTTAAAACTGCTATATTCTTTGGTAAGTCATAGAGAGATGTATTAGTTTGTTCCAATATTTTTAATATTTCTTGAGGATCATCGTCACCTGCAATTCTGTTTAATGATATTTTTCCACATTTGTCGCATCTGTGCACTATCATAATTTCTCCTTGCTTTTTTCTCCCATACTTATCTAATCCTTCGTTTTTGAATGTCAACGCAATTGGCTTCATTCTGCTATGACAATTAGATTTTCTATCTCCAGGTTTTACAGAGTCCATATGCATAGAGTAAAGGCAGTGTGGACAATGGTTTCTATGACTTGTGCCGATGAACTTTCCTTCAGAGAAATTTTTTCCACAATTAATACAATGAGTCATTGTTATAGTAGTGTTTTTCCATTTTCCGCAAGTTCTGCGGATAATTGCTTTAATATTGTCGGGTGAGTTTCTATTACAAATCCAAGCTTACTGTTTGGGAGTCCCCAAGCTGTATTGTTTTTCTCTTTTTGTTGAACGAGGTCAACTGTAGTCATAGCTGTTTTATCAGTAAGAGGAGATGAGTGATTTATTCTTCCATAATAGTCAGTTCCAGAAAGTTCTATTAGTCCAATATCTTTCGGTGTATTTGTAAGTATGTTATCAATGAACTGAATTCGTCGATTTTCTGCCTCCTCCCAGAATTGTTGTTTTTGTTCTTGTGTCATATGCTCAAAATTAACTGGGGTTTCAAAAAATGGTGCTATTGCTCTGATATCCAGGGAAAGTAAGAGCGGAAGGTTTTCTCTAGAGAGTATATTTTTTAAATCTTCATAGGCGTTTAAATTGCTCACTAAATCAGGTAAATTTTTGCTAGGCTTTAGTTCTATTGCACTGTAAAAAGATCTCCCATTCATATCATTTTTAATGTCTTTTAGTATTCTCACTGTGGAAGGTATATTATCAAGAGCTTGTGCAGAATCGAGTCTTAAAAGACCAAATTTTTCTTTAGACATCATTGCATTCAAAAGTGATTTAGTTTCAATTTGTCCCTCTTGTTCATTTGTGTGCATAAGGAATTCTCCTGCGACATTAGTTATTGTTTTAACAAACTCTTTTGGAGAAGTACCATTCTTTTTAATCCTTTCTGAATATGCCTCTGCGATTTCCTTCAAGCCAGTATATACTGGGTAATCAACGCTTTGAATTGGTATATTTGATTTTAGAATTGTTTCAATATCAAAAGCTCTTGCGGATACTACAGACATTCCATTAATAATTTCCGAATCCATGCTTTCACTTATATTATTCAAAGTATGTTCGGTGAGTGGTTTAGGATAGACCGTAGAGACCAAAAGTTCTCCCTTATCTTTTAATGTTTCTGTAGGAATCGCAGACATCATATCTAAACTGATATTTCTTCTCTCCAATTGTTGAAGATTTTCATTAGCATTTTCTGATAACTGTTGATTCTCATTTTCCATAGTGGAATTATACCTTTAATTTACAGATGATTCTAGAATGGAATTATCATGTGTTGTGAGTATGTATAGTTTGTGTAATGCTCGTGTCATAGCGACATATAGTTTTTTTATGTCTATTTCATCAGTAGAGTAGTACTCATCACAAAGATCAGGAATTACCACTGTGTCAAATTCTAGTCCTTTTGAATTCGAAATTGGAAGAACAAGTAGTCCAGCCTGATAATTATTTTCAGTATAGTCAAATACCTCTTTTCCTATTTCTGCTTCATGTCTTTTTAATTTGGAGAAAAGTTCATCAGCGTGTGCTCGGTCTTTACACAAAACAGCACATGTAACAAATCCTTTTTCAAATTGATCTTTTAATATTTTTATTAATTTCTTTATTTCAGATTCTTGTACTTTTGAAACGAAATCAGTGAATTTAATTATCTCAACTGGCTCTCCATGTCTGATTACCGCTTCAGGAAGTTCATATGAGCTATCTAGAAATGATTTCATTACTTTATTTGCAAATTGTACTATTTCTATTGTGGTTCTGTAGCATTTATTAAGGTTGTAATATTTTACTTTCTTTCCAGTGTATTCTTCTATCAGGTTTAATGTATTTTTCCAATCTTTGATAAAGAAGGGGGGAATTATTGATTGGGCAGGATCTCCTGCAATTGTTAAATTCCCATTTTTTGCAATGAGGCATAAGGTTGCTATCTGAACAAAACTCATATCTTGAGCTTCATCGGCTACTACGCAATCTTTTTGATATGATTTTGTTCCATAAATTTTAAGATGCAAGTATATCATTGGAGCTAAATCTTCTATTCTGTATGTGTGTATTTTCCCATCAGTATTAAGACCTTTAAGTGTGTAATCACAAATATCTTTTGGAAGGAGTTTTGTTTTGAAAAGTTTTTTGTAAAGAGAGTAGATTTTTAATGATTTTCTGAAATACTGTGTTAATCTGCTCCTAGGCTCGGTAAAATTTTGGTATCTCTTCTTTTGTAGGTTCGATGTAAGTTCTTCTTGGTGTAAAGCATATTCCATAGCTAGCTCCAAACGCTCAGCCATATCTATGTTATTGAATTTATTTTTCAATTCGTAATATCTATCAATAATCACCTCTTTATGTGCATATGGAATATTATCTAGAATATCTTTCTCCAATTCCAACATGTATTTGTTAAGTATTTGCAAAAAATTAATCGAGCCCTTGTACTCCTTTATAGCAAGATTTTCTTTATTTGGAGAAATAGTGTAATAATCGTCCCATCCTAAAACCTTCTTTCCCCAAAAAAGATATGTCAGACTGTCGACTTTTGATATCCCCAAGTTTGGAAGGACATCAGAAATATAGTCTATGAATAACTGATTTGGTGCTATAACTAGAGTGTTTTCATTTGAGATATTCTCCTTGTATGTATAGAGCAAATAGGCAAGCCTATGCAAAAGAATTGTAGTTTTGCCACTACCTGCAACTCCCTGTATTACTATTGGGCTATTAATGCTCTCTCTTATGATTTTATTCTGTTGGGCTTGTATTGTTGAAACAATATCCTGAAGCTTTTTCCCTAATCTTCCTTCAAGTTGGGCCAGAAGGAATTCGTCCGCAGTCTCATTTCCAGATTTCGCATCATATATACCCTTAATTCTAGCCTGAGAAATTTGAAACTGTCTTTTTTGGAGTAAATCTCCCTTTTTTTCTCCAATTGGGGCCATGAATGATACATTTTTTTGAGGACCAGAATTTTGATAGTACAAATTGGCAATAGGTGATCTCCAGTCTATTATTAAGGGCAAATGAGTTTCGTTATCCATTCTTGCAAATTTGCCAATATACAGAATAAGTGGCTTGCTAGTGGAAGAGTCTGAAGAAAGAAAAGAAATCCTGCCAAAATACGGAGAATCAAGAACTGCCAATTCCTGATTTATCCTATCGACAATTTTTTCGATTTCGGCAATTATTTTGTTGTATACTATTTTTGCCTCGATTATTGAGTTTTGACCAGACTCGGCTTCAATTATCAATGCCTGATTTTCCAAATCTGTTTCCAACGAGTGGAGCTTCTGAAGTAGAAATTTTAGTTTTGAAGAGGTAATTTTGGTGACATGCTCTAGGTATGGATATTCCTCTTTGAGGATACTAGTATCCTTCCGAACATTGGAAAAGTCCAAGATGGAATCGATATCTTTATATATAGGATTGAGATATTTAGTGAATGTTTGCATAAAGGTGAGAACTAGGACGGAGTATACAACAAACATGCCAATATCACAACGAATAACTTTCTTTTTGTGCATGGTTCTGCCTAGGTAGAACCTCAATGCAGCTATTAGTGATTTATTGAGATTTTACTCGAAGATGTTCATGTATGAAATTAGTACTATTTTGGTAGTTTTATTTGTTAAATGAGTATTTAATACAGGATTCTATTTGGAATGGTATAACCTAGGTTCACCCTTATTCGTGGATTTATTTGTCAGAGTAAATATTTTTAGTTAAGGAAGGTCCTATTTCAGAAGAATACAAAAATGTGTAGATTGGTTCAAATATGTATACAAATACTTGAAAAATTGATTGTGAGAAGTAGTGTGGTTCTACCTAGGTAGGACCTGGCCGGTACTCTTGTGATGTAGTTAATTTTCTGTCAGAATAGCGGAGTTACTAAATTAAGAATGGCGATTTTTTATGATTTCTTCTTTTGTTGATTGGTTGGTAAGCATAATCGAAAGCATAGGGTATGTTGGTGTTTCTCTTGCCATGTTTATAGAGAGTTTTTTTGCTCCAATCCCCAGTGAGATAATACTTCCTTTTTCAGGGTTTGTTGCGTCGAAAGGAAGTTTAAATGTTTATTTAGTAACTATTTTTGCAACTATCTCAGCATATTTAGGATCTCTTCCATTCTATATAATAGGGTATTTTGGCGACAAAAGTGTTCGCAAATTCCTTGAAAAATATGGAAAATATCTTTTCATTTCAAAGGAAGATTTGCAAAAGGGTTATGATGCATTTGCTAAGTTTGGTAATATTTTTGTGCTTATCGGTAGAGTTGTTCCGATTGTTCGTACGTTTATTTCATTCCCTGCGGGTGTGTCAAGAATGAACTTTGTGCGATTTTCCATATACACACTTATAGGTACTGCTGTTTGGTCGACACTATTAGTGATGGCAGGGTACTTTCTTAGGGAGCGATGGGAAACAGTTTCTGTATATGTGAATAAGTATGAAAATGCGATTATAGCATTAATTGTATTATGTGGGTGTGCATATATTTCCCACGGTATAGTTAAGGCGAAAAGGAATAAGAATAAGAAAGCTGATTAGATTCTCTCTATCAAAGAATTTCCTGTCATTTCAGCAGGTTTAACAATTCCCATTATGCTCAAAATTGTAGGTGCAATATCGGATAGTGTTCCATATGGAAGATGACGCACAGATATTCCAGTGCCAGCAACTATGAGAGGCACTGGATTTAATGAATGCTCCGTATCTATTTGATTCGTTGTTAGATTTATCATTTCTTCAACATTCCCATGATCAGCAGTTATTAACACTGCCCCTCCTCTCAATGTGAATTCTCTAGTTAGAACCCGAACACATTCGTCAACAACTTTAACGGATTGTATACCAGCACGCAGATTTCCTGTATGTCCAACCATATCCGTATTTGCAAAATTTACCAGTATAAAATCATAAATATTTTGTGGAAGATACTTGAGAATTGCCTGTGTAACTTCAAAAGCACTCATTTCTGGTTTCATATCGTAAGTGGGAACTCTTGGTGAAGGTATATGAATTGCATCTTCTTTCTCATAAACGATAGGAAGTCCACCATTGAAGAAATATGTTACATGTGGGAACTTCTCAGTTTCTGCTATCCTTAGCTGACTTAATCCTACTGTTTCAATTATTTTTCCTAAAGGCAAATTGATGTACTGCTTTGGAAAAATTACCTTTGGTGGGAAGTTCTTTCTGTATTCAACCATGGAGGCTATAAATAGATTTGGAATTTTGTTTACGGTGAATTCTTTGAAATTTTCTGACAAAAAGGCCTCAGCAAGTTGGATCATTCTGTCAGGTCTGTAATTAAGAAATATGACAACATCGTTTGCTTGAATTTTGCTTGGATTGATAACGGCTGGTTCTAAAAATTCATCAGTGAGTCCTTGAGAATAATAGGTTTGTACTGCTTCTTGGTATGTTCTAAACTGTTGACCTACATTTTGTGTGAGCAAATAATACGTTCTTTGTGTTCTGTCCCACTTTTCATTTCTATCCATTGCATAATATCTCCCGACAATGGTGCCTATTTCTCCTATCCCTCTTTCTAAACAAAATCTATCTATTTCTGTAAGGTATGTTAATGAAGTGTCTACTGGAGTATCCCTTCCATCAGTAAATGCGTGTATGTAAAGTTTATTCGCAAAATTTGCCTTAGCAAAATAGTCTATTACTGCCTTAAAATGGTCGATATGTGAGTGTACAGCTCCATCACTTAAAAGTCCTACAAGGTGTATATTACTGTTGAATTTTGTTGCATGGATGAATGCATCTCGTAGAGTGCTGTTTTTGTAAATTTGTCCTTTTTGTATTGCTGAATTTATTCTTGGGAGACTTTGGCTTACAACTCTTCCCGCTCCCATGTTTAAATGTCCTACTTCACTATTTCCTTTTACATTTTTTGGTAGACCTACAGCTTCTCCAGAAGCTAATAGATATGTATGTGGAGATACATTCCAAAATGTTGAAAGATTTTGTGGGTCGGCTAACACAACGGCATTTCCGCTAGATTTCGGAGCTGCACCAAGACCATCAAGAATTATAAGCATAACCTTTTGTTTTGCATTCATAGGCAGTATTTTGGTATATGACTGATATATATTGTGGCATATTTTTGTAATTTATTCTATAATCACAGCTGTTAGCAAAATTAATGTAAAAAATAGTTATTATGGATACAGATATTATTAAAAAAATAGAGGAAGAGAATTACAAAAAAAGACCTGATGTGAGGGTTGGAGATTATGTTAAATTGCACATTAAAATTACAGAAGGTAAGAAAGAAAGGGTACAGCAGTTTAAGGGAATCGTTATTGCTGTAAAAGGTAGTGGGTTGAATAAGAATATTGTAGTAAGGAAAATATCCTATGGAATAGGTGTTGAAAAGGTAGTTCCACTGTATTCTCCAGTAGTTGATAAGATAGAAATAATAAAAAGAGGATCTGTAAGAAAATCAAAATTATTCTATCTTAGGAAAAGAGTTGGAAGAAAAGCTATGAAAATAGATAAAGTAAAGGATATATTTTTGACCGATGAAGTTGTTGTCCCAGAAGAAGGGAATAATAATATTGAGGAAGCTCAAGTTTCTGTAGAAGAGACGGCTGCCTAGTAGCTCTTGCGGGGGTAGTTCAATGGTTAGAATGTCTGTTTTCCAAACAGAGGGTTGCGGGTTCGAGCCCCGTCCCCCGCTTTTTATCCTTAGCTATTCTACTTATCCACAATTTGTAATATAATCAGAGGCATGAAAGATGCTGATGTATCAATATCTAAGAATGTACACACAAGTCAAGGGAAACTTTTTTCTGAAAACAGTGAAAAAACCGATAGTATAGAAAAAGTTTTTGATTTAGTACTTGGGAGGAAACCGACATCACACGAGAAAGCGTATTACAAATATAATGATATTCCACTAGATGAAATTGAGAGAACCCTTCTAATAGGAAAGGAGCATAATGAGCTAATAAAGGGAGGACGTATGTACTGTGAATTGGAAAAAGAGGTAGGTGTATTTAAAAGCACAATATTAAAATTACAATCTTCTGTTGAGGATAAAAGTAAAGAGATCTCTGAATTGACAAAACTTCTTAATGAAAAGAATCAGCTAATAGTGCAATTAAGGGAATTGAAAGATGCTCCATATGTTACTGAAAAATTTTCAACTAGTATAGAATCTGGAACTTCGAAAATAACAACAAGTAATGAATATAAAAAAATCAAAAATGGAAAGAATTCTCTTTGGGATAAAATTTTAGATATTTTTTTTGGTAGAAACTAATGACTACAAAGATTTTTGCTGAAAGATTAAAAACTGCAAGAAAGGAAGCGGGGTATTCTCAAAGGTATTTGGGGATGAGAGTAGGCTTATCAGATAAATCTATAAGCATATATGAGAGGGGTGATATGTATCCTCCAATAACTAACTTGCTTAAAATTGCGAAGGAATTAAACAAGGATATTTCTTATTTTCTTAAGGATTAGTAAGGGGGAGTAAACCATTCCTTTATTTTAGGCATGAACTTTTTAATTAATTTCGCTATTCCAAAACAGGCTGCTATTATTGCTAACACTAGAATAATATATTTTACTACAGACATCACTTTGTATCGTGTACTAGAAGGTTGTAACACTAATGATTCATCAAAAGTTAATGTATCATTAATAGTGTTTGCATAGTTTGTATCATGTTGCCAAGATATTACTGATGCAGTTATTTCATATGTACCTTCTCTTAATGGCTTAATATTTGCTTTTACTGTATATGTTTTACCCTCTTGCATAGATATGAACTCCTTATGTTTTGGGGTTACTGAAAGAGTTGTGGGTACATACCATAGAATTTGTGTCTTACTAGAATCTAAATGTGGAGTTATTTGTAATTCATAAGGAACATACCCGAATATTGCGGATTGGCTTTTTCTTATTAGCAGAAGATCAAAAAATTTTGTAGTAACTTTAGTTTGGTTTTCATCTATTCTGGTTACTTGTTTATCTGTATTTGAAACCGTAGTTGGGGTTGTCTCTGTTGTTTCTGTAACATTGGTCTCTTCTTTAGTATTTGTTTCGGTAGGGTAACCATCTGCAGATGATATACGAGAGGAACTGAGGATTAATGTAGTAGATAACAATAGTAAAAGTATTTTCTTTTTCATTTGATTATTTTAATAATACTTAATTTATATGTATTATATACCTTCCTTGCTTCTTCTTGTGGAATATCATAATCATTGTGTACTATATTATTCCTTATTTTATGTACTTCCCAAATGTCATTGTATTCCTTTTTCTTAAAAATATTTTTAGCTTTCTTTAGGTTATCACCACAAGGAAGAGAGTTATTATAGTAGTATTGTAGTGATTTTGCTAGAAGATTGTCTAATTTAATCACGGCATCTCGTCTAACAGAGCTTTCATTGCTCATTATATCCATTTGTAGATCATTTAATTTCGTGAGTATCTGTTTGGCTTTTGCCTTACTTATAGTTTTTTGGTTTAGATAGACCACCACAAAAAGTATGGCAATTAGAATCAGTATTAGAATTGTTAAAATCAATGTTGTTTCCATGGCTTTTTCACTATTATTCTATTAAATAATAAGTATAGCAAAAGAATCACTAATGCAAAAATAGTTATGGATATAACTTTTCCTAATATTTTTATTGGAATAGGGATAGTAGAGGGTATAGTCGTTTTTATTTGTTCTGAGTAGGTTATCCCACTTGGGTTTGTATGTGTAAGGTTTATAAATATATCTGTATGCCCAATTTCGTCTGAAGGTATATTTATTTGTATTGTCCTGCTTTGTTTTGGAAGTAATATTTGTGAAGAGTTTTTTGCGACTGGGTCTATGTATTTTGAAATATTTGGAATATCTGATTTGTTCAATTGAGTCTCTGTTACAGCAATATTTCCATTGTTAGATGAATATATATATCCGACTGCATATTTTTTAGCAATGTTATATTCATCAAATGAAATTTGTGATGTTACATTAAAATTTTTTTGAATTTGGCTATTTGTATCAGAAGCTACAACAAAATCATTTTGTGAATAGAAAGTTATAGTTGGACTTAGTGGTGATTGGCCTCTGGTAAGTATTGTGATGTGGTCGTACAATGGGCTTCCAAACAATGAATGACCTGTATATTCTTCTAAGAATGGGTCAACTTGTACCCATTGAGATTTGTTGAGGTCGAAATATTCAACCCAGTAATGATAAAATCCATCGGAGGCGTACCCAGAAATATTAGAAATGTATCCTATTACCATTTTGGCAGGAATTTGCATCTTTCTTAGAAGTGCGATATAGAAGTCTGCATAGTCTTGTGCATTAGCTTTATTTGGTGTTTTTATAATCGAATTTGCACCTACTCTTGGCGTATTTGAGATTCCAAGCTTAGTATCTTTATCATAATTAAGTCTGTCAATAATGTATGTGTATAGATATTTGTAAAAGAGTTGTCTCTGTTCCTCTGTCATCTTTTGAGGATCAGTATTATCATTTATGAATGTTAATCCTTTGTCTAGGAGGTACGAAATAAGTCGCTTTTTTTCTGCTTCATCCGTAATTTTCCAATATCCTGTTTCCTTTGTTAGAGAAATATCTGGGTTAAGTTTTTCATTGTTTTCAGCTAGGTTGATATATCCAGTTATTTTGCAATCAACGGTTTGATTTGATTCAACGATATATTTGAAAGTGTAGTTGCCGTCTTCATCAATAATCGTTGAGTTTGGGAGAGGTGATATCTCTTCCCAAATAATGTTTTGCTTGTGAGTATCAGGTGGAAGCACAAGTTCAAATGTTTGGGGTTCGCTATTTCCTTGATTTGAGAACACTCTGTTTACAGAGAATTTATAGATGATGCTCTTTCCAAATAGTATTGATATATCAGCATTCTGTGGGTTGCTGATATATATGGAATATTGTGAACCATTTAATTTCAAGTCTCCAAATGGATCGGATGTCCATAGCGGCTCTCCCCATTTTTGTGGGTATGTTATTGTTACACCATTTGTTTTAGCGTCGAGAACTTCAGAGGGAATAGTGTATGAATTTGTGTCTTGGTTCGTTGGGATAGAATATGTGAGTTCTACTTCTATGGGGGAGTCTTTAGATACAACAGAGTTTTGCAAATCTATTAATATGTCTGTAACTGATCCTCTGTAGTATTTTGTGCAGTTAGTATCTTTGCCTGTCTTGATAATTTTGCAGTGAACATCTAGGTTTTTAATTGGAATAGAAGCAGTATAAAAAGATACTACTTGAGTATTTTCACTTCTAATTTGAAGTACTGCCTGTGTATTTATGGTAGTTTCGGATATTACATGTGAGAAGTTTGTGTATATATTGAAATCTTGTTGTGCTTGCGCTGGATATTTTTTAAATAAAAAGAGGAGGAATACTGTAAAGCTAAAGAGTAACAGAATTTTCTTTAAACAGCCAGTCAAATTTTTCATATTTTCTTAAAATTTGTCTTGTAATTGGCGTTTTTGGAGTAATTCCATACTTAGCCGATAATTTATTACAGTCTATCTTTTCAGGTTCATTAACAATTTTGTAATTAGAGTTCCTGACGATTTCCTGTTTTGCGTTCTTCCTTATGACATAATAAGCCATACCGCTGTCATCATCAAGAACTATTCTTGATATGGCATGAATTGAAGAGTATTCAGCAAATATTAAAGGAGTATTTTGTCTGGTATTTACAACAGTAAAGTCATATTCAGATGGGATTATAATCTTTTGACCTTTTTTTATAGTACTTTTAAGTACCTTATTATCTTTTGGTGATTTGTATTTTTGTATTAAGATAGTGCCTGAGCCATAAAGAATTTCTATAATCTTAGGATATTTTTTGCATCTCATGGCTTTTGTTTTTACATATTCAATTCCTGCAATATTAGGCCTGAGACAGTATATATTTATTCTCACATTTTTGGATTTGAATGTGGAGTTAAGATCAACCCATTTGTATACATCGTAGAAAATCTCTGGACAGTCTAGATCTTGGTTTAATAATTGGCTTCTAATGTCATCTATAGTAATGGATACTTTCTCCTTAAAAGTGAAGTCCTTAAAGTAAAGCTGATCATTTTCGTATGTTATTGGTAATCCTGATATACTCTTCAAATCTATCTTTGACATACTGTGATTATATCACACTAGTTAATCACTATGAGAAAAAGCTTTTAGAATTTGAGAAACAATAGATGCTGCTACAAGATACATGAGTAATGAAACTGGTAGAAGCCATGGAATTTGTACTCCGTTTATACTGAACGATGATGATACTATGCCATTAAAGGGTTGTACGACGATATCACTGTATTTATTTACAAAAGTGGCGAATTGAGTAGTCATATCTGCCTTTATCGCCATTAAGATAATCTTAGCCAAGATAACACCTTGTACAAGCATTAAGCATGTATACACCAATTGGAGAACTGGTTTTAGCATATTTAAAAATCTGACAAATTATTTACATAATATGATAACTCATTCATATAATTATTTACACCGTTTGCCCAAGCATGATCTGGACTTTGTCCACACGGAGGGCAGTATGCACTTTCTATTTCAAATGGATCCAAGTCTGTACCGTAACCTTGAGCCATCATTTGTGTGATATGGGAAATAGCTTCATCCCATGAAGAGAATACGCTCCACCCAGCATCGTTTCCATTAATTCCTCGCCAGCCCCACGCATTATTTGTATTTGTAGGTATTAGGTTACCAAATGCAGATTCAACTCCAGAAATTGATGCAAGAAGTCTCCAATCTAATCCATATTTATCTGCTTCAGTAACAAATGTTTTTGCACTTTTAGCCATTGGAGAATGGTAATCTTTGAGAAAATTACTCATAGCAACTATTCGTGGGTCAATGGTATAGAATTTGCTTCTAGATATCAAACTAGCATTTTTGGTATCAGAAGATAGATCATAAGTGCCAGAATAGGTATATACATCATATACTGGTGTTAAGGCATTAATTTGTACGAAGGAGTAATTTCGATAAAGCTGAGAGATATTTTTAACTATGATAGTTTCAAATCTGGGTGATAAGTATATGGAATATATCCCTATTAGTAAAGCAAAACAAACAACTCTAATAATATTGGATTTAGAAAATTCAACTCGACGTGGAATATGTTGAATGTGATTTGCAAAATCTGTCATAATGTATTCAGTATATCAAATAGGGGGCAATATTTGCTATGTTCACTCATTTACATTTACACACAGAGTATTCTCTGCTTGATGCTACAACTAGAATACCTGAGTTGATAACAAAACTACAGGAAAATGGAATGACATCATGTGCCATAACGGACCATGGAAATATGTATGGTGTGTTTAAATTCCAAGATGCTATGAAAAAAGCAGGGTTAAAACCAATTATTGGGTGTGAGGTGTACATATCTCCTCGTGATATGCATATGAAGGAATATGGCGTGGATAATAACTATAATCACTTAATTCTTCTTGCAAAGAATTTCACAGGATACAAAAATTTAATGAAGATTGTGTCAATAGCACATATGGAAGGCTTCTATTATAGACCTAGAATAGATTTTGAAACTCTCTCAAAGTATACAGACGGAATTATCTCTCTATCTGCATGTTTAATGGGACCTGTTGCCTCAGAAATACTTTTAAATAATTATGAAGGGGCTAAGAAGAAGGCTAAGCAATATGCGGAAATCTTTAAGGATAATTTCTATATAGAGATTCAAAGGAATGGAATGGAGGAACAGGATTTTGCAAATGAGAGACTTGTACAGATTGCTAAAGAATTGAATCTTCCAATTGTAGCAACATGTGATTCTCATTATTTAAATAAAGAAGATGCTGAAATACAAGAAATACTGTGGTGTATTAGTGATGGGTATACGATGGATGATCCAAAGAGAAGAAGAATGCCGACAAATGAATTTTATGTAAAAACTCCAGTAGAAATGGAGAAATTATTTAGTGATGTTCCAGAAGCTGTGGAAAATACGCAGAAGATATCGGATATGATTGAGGAGTATGATATTACTTTTGAGAGGGTTGAAGCTCCATATCTTGATTTACCAAAGGGGAAAACATCACAAGAGTATTTTAAAGAATTAACATATGAAGGTTTGAAGAGAAAGTATAAAAAGGTTGATAAGGAATTGATGGATAGAGTTAATTATGAATTGGATATTATTCATCAAAAAGGTTATGATGACTATTTTTTGATCGTTCGTGATTTTATAAAATTTTGCAAAGACAATGATATTGTTGTTGGAATAAGAGGATCTGGATGTGGTTCTGTTGTGGCGTATGCTATTGATATTACTGATATTGAGCCAATAAAATGGGAATTGTATTTTGAGAGGTTTTTGAATCCAGAAAGACCAAGTCCTCCAGATTTTGATATTGATATTGCAGATAAACGAAGAGATGAAGTTATTCAGTACACTGTGAATAAGTATGGAGAAGATAATGTTAAGCAGATAGGAACATTTAGTAAACTTCAAACTAGACAAGCAATTCGTGATGTTGCAAGAGTAATAGGCATTGATTTACAAACAGCTAATAATTTATCAAAAATGGTGGAGATAGTTTTTGGTAAGTCAAAGAGCCTAGATTATATGATAGAACATAATCCTGAATTTGCTGAAATAATCAATTCCTCAGAAGAAACGAAGCATCTTGCTGAGATAGTAAGAAAAGTTTCTGGTTTGTGTAGAGGTGTTTCTACTCATGCTTGTGGTATTTTAATTACTCCAAAGCCAGTAGTTGAATATTGTCCAATTCAAAGAGATGCTCATGGTCAGGGTATGGGAATGACACAGTATGAGATGTTTGATATAGAGCCCCTTGGTTTAATGAAATATGACTTTTTAGGTTTAAGAAATCTTAATGTTATAGGTGCCTGTTTAAAGAAGATAAAAAGAGATAGAAATGAAGAAGTAGACCTAGCACGTATAGATTATAATGATAAAGCTACCTACGATACTATCAAAAGTGGTCATACAATAGGAATTTTTCAAATGGAGAGTGAAGGAATGAAAAGGACTGTTAAGGCGATAAAGCCAGATAATCTTGAGGATATTTGCTATATACTTGCCGCATATAGACCAGGACCAATGCAGTATATTTCTGAATATATAGCAGTTAAAGAAGGTAAGCAGAAACCAGACTATATTTTTCCAGAGCTAGAACCTGTTCTTTCTGTTACAAATGGAGTAATTACTTATCAGGAGCAGGTAATGAAAATTGCACAGGTTGTGGCAGGGTATTCACTTGGTAGGGCAGATAATTTGAGAAGAGCGATGGGTAAGAAAAAATTAGAGGTTATGGAAGCTGAGAAACCTGCCTTTATAGAAGGGGCTGTAAAAAATGGGTTTGACAAAAAATTGGTAGAAAAATTGTGGGATAAGCTTGTGCTTTTCGCAAATTATGGCTTCAATAAAGCTCATAGTGCGTCATATGCTACAACTGCGTACAGAACTGCATATTTAAAAACTCATTATCCACTCCAATACATGGCTGCCTTGCTTGAAGGAGACCTAGAAAAATTTGATAGGGTAATTATTGATCTTAAAGAGTGTGAAAGATTGGGAATTCAAGTGCTTCCTCCAGATATAAATCTTAGCGGTTTCTATTTTCAAACAGAAAATGACAACGCTATAAGATTTGGTTTGGGTGGTATAAAAAACTTGGGACATGATATTGTTAAAAATATAGTAAGTGAGAGAGAAACCAATGGAAAGTTTCAACACTTAGACGATTTTGTTCACAGAACATTCGATAAAGTAAACAAAAAAGCTGTGGAGTATTTAATAATGTCTGGAGCTATGGATTCTTTTGGAAATAGATTTAATCTTCTTCAGACTCTTCCACTTGTTTATGAAAAGGAAAAAAATAGCGAAAAAGTAAAAAATATTGGACAATTTGATTTCTTCTCACTAGATCAAAGCAAGACAGAGAACATATCAATGACTCCATTAGTAGAGAGCAAAGATGCTGATAGGAATTTGATGCTTCAATGGGAGAGAGAACTTTTAGGAATGTATTTCTCAAGTTATCCACTAGATTCTCTTAAAGAATTTTTTGAAAGTAAAGGAGTTATTTCAATATCTGAGGCGTTAGAGAACAAGAAAAGTGGAGAAGATGTAATTTTAGGCGTTATGGTTACAAAGCTTAGAAAAATTACCACAAAGAAAGGTGAAATTATGGCATTTCTAACCATAGAGGATAAAACAGGAAGTACAGATGCGATCATATTCCCAAGAGTATATACAGAATTGAAAGAATCATTAAAAGAAAATATTCCTATGTTAATTTTGGGAAGAATAAATGAAAGAGGTGGAGAAAAAAGTATTGTTGTTCAAAAGGCAAAATACGTTGATGAAAGAAAACATTCATCAAAATTTGATGGTGTTACCTTCAAAATAACTATTGGACATACAGAGGATGAAGTATCTGCATTGAAACAATTTATACAGAAATCAATAGGAGATACTGCGGTAAAAATCGTCGTTGATGATGGTATAACCTCTAACGCAGTAATTTTGAATAAAACAATACTTGTAGACGAGGAATGTCAAAAGTGGCTTAGAGTATTCAGAAGTTGATATAATATTCTGTATGAAAGTAAAAGATATTGACAATCTCCCTATAACTTCAGGAGTATACAAGTTCTATGATTCTAATCATCAAATTCTTTATGTTGGAAAAGCGAATAATTTGAGAAATAGAGTTAAATCATATTTTAATGAGGAGCTGTATGACAGGCCCTTTGTTAAACAGATGATTCCATTCATAGATGATATTGAAATTATTAAAACAAATAATGAAATAGAATCCTTGGTTTTAGAATCTGCTTTAATTAAGAAATACAAACCAAAATATAATAGTGATCTAAAGGATGATAAATCGTATGCTTGGATATATATTTCTACAAAAGATGTTTTTCCCACAGTTAGAATTGTTAGAAAAGTATCTACTGAAGATCTAAAAAAAGGCCGTTTATTTGGTCCATATCCTAATGGAAGAGCTATAAAGAGAATCTTTACATATTTGCGTAAGCTTTATCCTTTTTGTACATGTTCAGCAAAGACGCACAAGGAGTGTCTTTATTACCATTTAGAACTTTGTCCCGGACCTTATCAAGGTCATATCAGCAAGGAGGAGTATAGGAAAAATATAAATGAAATAATAAAATTCTTGGAAGGGAGGAAGAGAGGACATTTAGATGTATTGGAAAAAGAGATGAAGATGTACTCTCAGAATATGGATTATGAAAAAGCTGGAGTTATAAGAGATAAGCTTAATGATCTAAAATATCTTGGTGAAAAGATAGATTATGAATATGGTGATACAGAAGAGTCGTATTCTAAAAGAAGAAGGGAGGCATTGATGAGTAATTTCCATGATTTAAAAATTGAGCTTGGTCTAAAAAAGCTTAACAGAATAGAGTGTTATGATATTTCAAATATTTCTGGCCTTCAAGCTTACGGTTCAATGACTGTTGCTCAAGATGGAGAAATTGTTAATTCTCAGTATAGGATATTTAGAATTAAAACATTAAATATGCCTAATGATCCTGAAATGCTCAGGGAAGTCTTAGCTCGAAGATTTGAAAATCCAGAAAAATATCCTGAGTATCCAGATATTGTCTTAATTGATGGAGGAAAATCTCAGTTAAGCACTGTTCATGATAAAGTTCCAGAAAATATTACGCTTCTTGGAATATCAAAAGGTAAGAGATTAAAAAGAGCAGGGCAGAGGATGTTGGATGAATTTTGGATATACGATAGAGAAGCAAAGGAAGTAAAGCAAATAAGAATAAAGAATAAAAGAATATTGATAGAACTTAGAGATGAAGCACATAGGTTTGCGATCCTACACCATCGTAAGGCACGAATTAAGGAAAGCAAAAGTTCTAAACTTCTAGACATAGATGGTGTTGGAAGGACTAGAAGGATTAACCTATTGAAGAAATTTAAGAATGTTGAAAATATTAAAAAAGCCTCATTTGAAGAGATAAATGCAATTGTAAAGAATAGATCTGTTTCAATGAAAATTATGGAGTATTTTAATACTTCAGGGTATTCTGAGGTTTCAAATTCTCCAAGACAAAATTAAAAAATTCCTCGTTATCATTTGTTGTATCAATTATATAGACAATACCATCATTTGGATTTATAAGAACCTGAGATATATGAATCGCTGTTGGGCATGATAAATTGGCTCTTAATCCAGCAGAATACTGTGTCGGAGCAAGCACAGTGCTTTTAATTACACAGCTTTGTCCTTCTGTTGTCTGCTTAGTTATATATTGCTGAAGAAATACATCTAATGCTTCTCCAGAATATTTTCCTATTGGAACAAGAGATAAAGTAGTATTAGTCCCCAATTTTTTAAATTCAACGGATCTATATTTTTCTAGATCTGTAGAATGGTATGTAATTAAGTAATCTTTTGGAATTTCGAGTATCCATGGAAAATCAGGCAATAAATCCTGAGTATCCTTATCATTTAGAAGAAGATCTCTTGCTATTTCTTCTTCAATTCTTGATTTGAGGCCATTTTGGGCATCTTCAATTGATATTGTTTCGTACCAAATATCTTTGTATTTTGAGTATATCCTTAATCCTTTACTACCGTTTTCCCAATACATTCCATTTTTCATCTCTTCTGAACCTGTAGGAACTGTTTGGATATATGTCCAACCAATTTTCGGAAGCTCTTCAGCATAAAAAGCATAAACATCATCTATATTTTTATCGTCTAGTATTTTGTATGCTGAGTTCCCTGAACTTAGAAAGTTTGATACATATGGATCATTTAGTTCATTTGAGAACATAAAGGATGAATCAGGGTATACTGGAATGTTATCCAATCCTATTACATTTTCCTTTTGATATTCTCTTTCATTTTCTTCCCTTATTGAAGAAACAACCTTTATTAGTAGAAATAATAATCCGCAAAATAGAACAATTATAAAAATAATTTTAATAATATTTACTAACTTTGATTTGTTATATTTCTTTCTAAATGTTTTTCTCTTGGTTGGAATTTGATTCTGCTTAAAGAAGATCTTTTTATTCTTCTTCTTAGTTCTTGAAAATGAAGGTTGTTTAACCATACAAATATTTACTGGAGGACACTGTTTTTGTTTTTTGCTCTTGTTAGAAGGTTTGGACAATTTCATATTCTGATATTATCATATGAAAGTAGATAGCTTGTCTACTTGTGTAGTATAATTGCACAGCTTATGCGGGATTGTCTAATGGTAGGACGCCGGCCTTTGAAGCCGAGAATCATGGTTCGAATCCATGTCCCGCAATTTGTTTTAATAGTTGGAGGTATTAAATTGTGTAATAACTTCAGATATTTTACTCATAGTTTCTTTAAGTAGTGGTCTGTCATCATTTACAGGACCAATTTCATCTAGTATATCTTCTAATTCTTCTGATGATACAAATATTTGATTAATATCCTTTATATTGTCATTTGCAGATTTTAGCTTTATTGAAAGCTGAGAATCTGGTTTCTGATTAATGTCATAATATTTTAATAACTCAAGAAGTTCTTCCCTTGTAAGTGTTAGTATTCCTCTTCTCATTTTTGTATTTTTTAAAATTAAAGTAATTCTGATTTTAGTTCCTTTATTTCATCACGAAGTTCTGCTGCTTTCTCAAAATTCAAATTATCAGCAGCAATAAGCATTCTATTTTCTAAATCTTTGATTAGGAGTCTTTTTTGTTTTGCATCCATTTTTTGTATATCTATATCTGTTTTAATATCTTTCTGCTCTGTTTGTACTAATCTATCTCTTATTTCTTTCTGAATGCTTTTCGGGGTTATATTATGTTCCTTGTTGTACTGTTCTTGGTATTTTCTTCTTCTTTCTGTTTCCTCTATAGCCTGTTTCATACTTTCAGTTATGGTATCTGCATACATAATTACTCTTCCTTCTACATGTCTTGCAGCTCTTCCTATTGTTTGAATTAAGCTTGTTTTGGATCTAAGAAAACCCTCTTTATCAGCATCTAGAATAATAACAAGGGATACTTCTGGAAGATCAATCCCTTCTCTAAGCAGGTTAATTCCTACGACGACATCGTATTCACCAAGCCTCAAATCTCTCAAAATATCAACTCTCTCTATAGCATCAATATCAGAGTGTATATATTGAACTTTAATCCCTGTATCCTTTAAGTAAGATGTCAAATCCTCTGCCATTTTCTTTGTTAATGTTGTAACTAAAACTCTTTGTTTCTTTTGTACATTTTTGTAAATTTCGTATATCACATCATCTATTTGTCCCTCTGTTTTTCTCACATCTATTACTGGATCAAGTAGACCTGTCGGTCTTGTTAGTAATTCAACTACAGTATTTCCACTATCTTCAATTTCCCACTGAGAAGGAGTTGCAGAGAAGTATACAGTTGTTTTTTGTTTGGCTCTAAATTCTTCAAAATTAAGTGGCCTATTATCTCGTGCAGTAGGGAGTCTAAACCCATATTCTACAAGATTGTCTTTTCTCATTTTGTCTCCGTTGTACATTCCAGCAACTTGAGGAATGGTAATGTGTGATTCATCTATGAACATTATGTAATCATCTGGGAAATAATCGAGAAGTGTGTATGGGGGCTCTCCAGATTTTCTCCCATCAAAATATATGCTGTAATTCTCCATACTTTTGCAGTATCCGACTTCTTCTAGCATTTCAATATCATAATTGGTTTTTTGTTGAAGTCTATTTGCTTCTAGTTCTTTCCCTATATTTTTCAAAAATTGAACTCTTTTTTCTAAGTCTTCCTTTATCTTTTGTATTGCGTTATCTATTGTTTCTTTAGGATATACCAGAGAAGTTGCTGGGAATATGAGTATTTCCCTTAATTCTTCAATTTTATGCTTGCTTATTGGATCAACTTTTGAGATTCTGTCTATAGTGTTTCCAACTAATTCAATCCTTATGGAAGTTTCATCGTAAGGTGGATATATTTCAATAATATCACCAGAGATTCTAAATACACCGTTGGTAAAATCATATGTATCTCTTTCATACCTCATATTCACCAATCTGAGTGAAATGTCAGAAACTTGGATATTTTGTCCTACAAAAAATGATAGCGTTTGATTTTCATAATTTGCTGGTGCTCCAATATTGTATATGCAGGATACAGATGCAACTACAACTGTATCTCTACGGGTTACAGCCGAATTCATTGCTCCAAACCTTAAATTTTCTATTTGTTTATTAACTTCTGATTCTTTTTCTATATATAGATCTTTTGCAGGAATATATGCTTCTGGCTGATAATAATCATAATATGACACAAAATATTTTACGGAGTTTTCTGGGAAAAATTCCTTAAATTCTTCATAGAGCTGAGCAGCCAATGTTTTGTTATGTGATAACACAAGAGTTGGTCTATTACATCTTTGTATTATATTTGCCATAACAAAAGTTTTCCCAGATCCAGTTACTCCTAGAAGTGTTTGTTTTTGTTTTGTTTTTAATCCCTCAACTATCTCATCTATAGCTCTTTGTTGATCCTCAGATGGGGAGTATGGAGATTGCAATTTGAATTCATTCATCGGTTGTATTTTAGCAAATATCCGTATGTGTTAGAATATCAATGATGGAAAGAAAGACATTAAACAAATTACCACCTGAAGTTGTGAATCAAATAGCGGCAGGAGAAGTTATTGAGAGGCCTGCATCTGTTGTTAAAGAATTAGTGGATAATGCAATTGATGCACAGGCTTCTAAGATTATTGTTAAAGTAATTGGTGGAGGTATTGACATGATAGAGGTACAAGATAACGGATTTGGTATTCCAAAAGAGAATCTTCCATTGATATTTGAGCCACATACAACAAGTAAAATTCATTCTATTGAGGATCTTAATACTTTGATGAGTATGGGTTTTAGAGGTGAAGCATTGTCAACGATAACTTCAGTAGCAAAAGTAAAATTAGATTCTAAATATGTAGAGGAAGATACTGGTAATAGCATTTCATTTGATGAAAGTGGGATTGCGCATATAGTTTCGGCTCCAAAAGAGTCCGGTACAACAGTAAAAGTAGAAAATATTTTTTACAATATTCCTGCTAGAAGAAAGTTTTTGAAAAGTTCTGCTACAGAATTTAGAAAAATATATGATATTTTGGTAAAGTATTACCTCATATATCCAAATATTCATTTTGTTTTGTACAGAGATGGAAAAATAATTGATGATATTAAGAATATTAATGGGAGTAGTGCAGGGGAGATAGAAGGTGAAAGGGTAAAAGAAGTTTTGGGGGAGCATATATTTAATAATATGTTGAAGGTTTTTTCTGAAGGAGCAGGGATTAAAGTAGGGGGATACATAGCTCATCCTTCTACCCATAATAGAGCAAGTAAGCATCAGTTTATCTTCCTGAACAGCAGACCAATTAGTGATAGAGGAGTTGCTGGTTCAGTGATAAGTGGGTATTCAAGATATATTCCTGCTGGAGAAAGGGTTGATTTCATAATAAATATTAAAATAAATCCAGAGTTGGTAGATGTAAATGTACATCCTAGGAAGGAGGAGGTAAGATTTGAAAATCCATACAGGGTATATTCTGCAGTGGAAGAAGCTGTTAAACATGCATTAGAGTCTAATTTGTCATATTTGTCCGAACAAATATTTAGAAATGAAAATGTATCTCCTAATTTTTCAGCTCTAAGAGACAGATTAAATGCTAATTCTTCTTCACAAAAATATGAGTCTCATAATTATGAATTGCCAATAAGGAATTTCAATCATGGATTGAAAGAAGGATATACTCCAGTGAAAAATTTTTCTGTGAGAGACAGTATTGTTTTTTCAAGCGAAGTATTGAAACAGACAAATGAAGAAATTAAAAAGAACAGTGAGAATTTTGGAGATATCATAAGTGTTCACCAAATATTCAATAAATACATTGTTGTTGAGTATGAGAACGAAATATGTTGGGTAGTTGATCAGCATGCGGGAGCAGAGAGAATAAACTTTGAGAAGTTAGTAAACAGAGAATCGCAGAAGAAAAATCTTCAACATCTGCTTGTTCCAGTAACAGTGCCTTTAAACAAGGAAGAGGTGATGTTTCTTAAAGAAAATAAGAAGTTTTTTGAAAGTATTGGGTTTGTCTTTGATATTTCAAATGATGAAAAAGGGATCATTTTAAAAACTGTTCCAGCAGAATATGCAGAATCAGATTTTGAATCAATTTTTCGTGAAATTTTTAAGATAGATGATAATATTTCTGAGTTAAGAAAATCGTTTGATATGCATAAAGAAGATATTCTAGCAACAATTGCATGCCATGGGAGTATTAGGAGTGGGCAAAAATTAACCAAAGAGGAAATGTTTTCTTTCATAGATCAATTGAAAAAATGTAAAAACCCATATAGTTGTCCTCATGGGAGACCGATCGTATGGGAATTAAAACTTCAGGATATAGATTCTCATTTTGAAAGGACATATTGATGAGTGTATTCATAGGTTCAATACCAAACTGTACAAAAGAAGATGTCGCATTGGCAAAGAGTATCTTGAAGGAGAGCAGGAATGATTCTGAATCATTATCTTCATTGCAAAAGTATTTTGAGGGAATGTTTCCTAATAAATATGTATATCTTTTTAATAGAGGAAGAGATTCATTATATTTTTTCCTGAAACTGTTAAATTTAAGTAGTGATGATGAAGTTATTGTTCAACCGTTTACTTGTGTGTCTGCAGTTGCTCCTATTTTGTGGGCTAATTGTAATCCAGTTTATGTTGATATTTCAAAAAGTAGCTTTAATTTGGATCTTGAAGAGTTAAAGAAAAAAATTACAGAAAAATGTAAGGTTATAGTTATTCAACATACATTTGGAAATATTGCTAACACAAAAAAAGTGAGAGATTTGGTAGATAGGATAAATAGGGGAAGAGAGTATGAAAATCGGATATACATTGTTGAAGATTGTGCTCATATTTTTGTTGAAAACTATCAAGATTTTGATATTGGGAAGTATAGTGATGCTGTATTTTTTAGTTTTGCTCAGGATAAATGTTTGAGCAGTACACAAGGTTCTGTTTTAGTAATTAAAAAATCGCCTGTATTTACGAATTCTGTCGCTCAATATTCAGAAGTAGAAGAACAAGGAAGGTTATCTAGTTTGTATAATGCTTCATATATTGTACATTGGGATTTGATAAAGAGAACCTACTTTAAAACAATTATTCCATTTACAAACATAACTTTGGGAAGAGCTTTAGTTGTTTTATTCAGGACATTAGGATTGATAAAAAAGCAAGCTGATGGTAAATCTATAAAATATGATGGTATCCATAAGATGAGTGGTGTACAAGCAGAACTTCTTCAAGAGCAAGTAAAAAGGATTAAACTATTTAATGAGCATAGGAAAAAGATAAGTAGTATATATGATAATCTTTTGAGAAAAGAATTTGTTTTTGAAGGAAAGGGTGGTAATGAAATATTATTAAGGTATCCAGTACTTGTTAAGAATCCGAACGAATTAAAAAATAGGTTGAGAGATATTAGAGTGATAACTGGAAGATGGTATTCTTCTCCAGTATATCCTTTAGACAAGGGGTTTTACAAAGATATTAAAATGATGAGTGGTATGTATCCAAATAATAAGTTTTGTTGTAAATATATTCTTAATTTACCATTAAATATTGAGGTTGATATGGGAACTGCTGTTAAAGTGTGTGATATCGTGAATAGATACGGTGAATGTATATAATTTTTGACATACTGTACAATGAAACTTGTTTTTCAAGATGTAGAGGATGATAGTAAATGGGATAATTATGTAATGAATCTTCCCGAATATTCTTTTTTAAATAGTAGTGCCAGATATCGTTTTAACAAACTGGTGAATAACGGTTCGTTTAGATATGCTGTATTTGATAATGAGGAATATGTTGGAATAATTACTGGGAGTATAGGTAATTCTAAGCTTTTTGGAAAATTTCTCGAGTGTAAGCATTCTCCCCTTCTTTTTGAATATACATCTGAATATATGAATGATGTTACAGAGTTTTGTAAAGACATTGCGATTAAGAATAATTGTTTTATGCTTAGATTCTCACCTTTGGTTGTGGAGAATTCTTCTCTTGATGGTTTTTACAGAACTCATGGTTTTGTTAAAGCTCCAATACATAACGTTGATGCTTTAGTTTCTCAGCATGTTGATTTGACAAAAAGTATGGAGGAGTTGAAGCATGATATGAGTAGTAGCAGGAAAAATAGGTTGAATAAGCTATTAAGGGATCAAAGTGTGGAGGTTAAGATTTTTAACAATAGAAGTGTATTTGATATTTTTAAAGATTTTCATTCAGAAACTGTTAAATTAAAGGGGTATGTTGATAAACCAATTGATTTATTGATGAAGGAACTTGATATTCAAGTTGAGCATGGTATGTGCTATATGATTGTTGGGTATAGTGATGGTGTACCAGTTTCAATTTGGCAATGTACCGTATATGGAAAGAATATGCATTTGTATCAAGCATGCTCTGATACAAGATATAGGGAGAAAAATATGTTAATGACTACACTTCTCTATTGGAAAACTGTTGAATTAGGAAAACAACTTGGATGTAAGATATTTGATATGTTTGGTGGTGTTGTTCCTAAAGGTTATGAGAACAAAAATCATCCATGGAAGGGAGTCGGAGATTTTAAGGAAAGCTTAGGAGGAGAAAAAATTACATATATGCACAGTAGAGACCTTCCAATATCAAGACCAAAATACTTCTTGTATTATCCATATTCATATATTAGAACAAGAGCAAAAGGTTATACTATCAATTGGTAATGGAGTTTACCAGCTTCCTCCTCCACCTCCACCTGTTCCACCTCCACTACTTCCAGAACTGAAACCACTTCCCCATGATCCAGCACTAGAACTACTGTAACTTACACTTCTTGCATTAAAACTCTTATTCATACTTGATACTGAATTAACTATCATATATGCGTTAAAATGATCAAAATCGCCTTGGTACCAATCAGGCTGTTTGTAAATATCTTTAAATTCTTTTACCCATTTCTTTTCAAGACCAAATATAATAGCGTAGGGGAGGAGCTTTTCAAAAACTCCTGAATATTTTTTAGGATTATTGTGGAATTCTATTCTTCTCTTTTCTGCGGTATTAATATACATTTTAAGACCTAAAAGATCATAGTACAGCTTATTTCCTTTTGAAGTTTTAATGTCCAGTTTTGTAGATGCAATCATCAAAATTATTCCACTAATTAATAAACCAATAGCTAATCCAAGGTTCGCATTTTGAGAACTTTTGGACAAAATTAACATTGAAAATGTGATAACAACTATTCCAGTTATATTTAATATATTTTTTATATTAACTTTCTTTTTGTCTATATATCCTTTCTTAACTCTTTCAGTAGAAAGTAGTGAGTTTATTGTTTTCATAGTTCTGCCAAATGAGGTGCTTATTGATTTGAGGGGAATTTCATTTTTTCCACTGAATAGACCATTAAGTAGTGTTAAACGTGCATCTTCTAAATCTGAAGAATCCTTATCTGTTTTCACAAGTTTATACTTTTTCTTATCATCTTGGACAATTTTTATATATCCATCTACAGCAAGCTGTATTATCTCCGCTGATATATCTTTATTTTTTACACTTTTACAAACGATCTCTGCACAAAGCAGTGGATAAATATCTTTGGGTGGAGTATATGTTGGAACTACTGCTAATTTTTTGTTCTTGTTGTTTTTCTTAATCAAAAAAAATACTAATGCAACAACAGGAATAGGAAGAAGGATACCAATGTTCGACAAGATAAACTCTCTCCTCTGTCGAGCTGTGGTGTCTGCCAATGAACCTTTTGGCATTGCTACTGCAACAGTTAAACCTTCTCCAGCATCTAAATATTGTGCATTGACAGATAATGCATATGATGAATCTGTTGATTTATCTTCAATAGTACAATTTGATTCTGTAGATCCTTTAACTCCAGTATAGCAAACACTTTTTGTTATATTACCCGGAACTTTTATATTTGCTGAAACATTTTCTATTGGTACAGTCCAATTATTGCCAGTAATATTGAGGTATAGCTCGTCATGATCGTCAAAATAGTTTGTAGTGTCTTTTAATATATATCCTATTTCAAAAATATAATCCCCAATTATATATTCATCAGGATTTCCAATCTTTAATCTTATATATCCATTTGAAGAGCTTTCCTCATATGAATCTTTTATCACCGAAGGATTATTAACATCATAATATTTGAGATATTTAATTTCTAATGTTGTAGGCCTTTTAAACCCTCCTAACACTTTATATGAAACTGGAATATCTCTGTATATGCCATGTTTGCTCTCAGGGAAATGGTATGTTATTTTTTCTGAAATAAAGATATCTGTATCTTGCTTTAGTTCTATGTCTGATTCAAAATTTGTAATTTTTTCATAATCAGTTTGTGCATTAACCTGAGTTAATGGGGAAAAAACAAAAAACAAAGAAAAAAGTAATACCTTTATCTTTTTCATTTTAGTTTCCATTAGAATTTTACTTCTACATTCTTTTTTTCTTCTTCGGATGCCTCGAAGAATGGAACCTTCTTGAAATTTAATATTCCTGCAATAATGTTGTTAGGGAAAACAACTATCATCTCATTAAAGTCTCTTGCTGTGCCATTGTAGTATCTTCTAGCTTTCTGTATTTCATTCTCTAAGTTCTCTAAAGATTGATGAAGTTGTATAAAGTTTTGATTCGCTTTTAGCTCAGGATAATTTTCAGCAACAGCAAATAATTTCGATATTCCATTCTTAAGCTGTGCATCATACTTTAGTTTCTCTTCCAGAGAGTCAGTAGACATAGCTTTAGCTCTTAAGTTTGTTACATCAGTAAAGATATCTTTTTCATGTTTTGCATACCCTTTTACTATTTCAATCAAGTTTGGAATCATGTCATATCTCTGTTTTAGGAATGTCTCTATATCTGAAGAAGCCTCTTCTACCATAACTTTTTGTTTGGCAAGCTTGTTATACAAAGCAACAAACAAAATAATCAAAAGAACAATTAGACCAAAGATCCAATTCATACCACTCATCTTGATTATGTTATTAATTTATTTATATTTTTAATTATACATAATATTGTGAGAATCTCAATCATACAGTTTAATCACCTCTACTGTGTATTTTAACCTTTTGAGAAATTTTGAATGGTCGGGGAGACAGGATTTGAACCTGCGACCTCTGCGTCCCAAACGCAGCGTTCTAGCCATCTGAACTACTCCCCGCATTTAAATCGCTAAATTATAGCATGAGTTAAATATAATTGGGATATCAATCTATATTAGCGCCATAATCTTTAAAACTAATTGCGACAAGCCTGGTACTTTTACGACTTTTCCTTTAGAAACTTGTAAAAGTCCATACATAACTAGCATGACTCCACAAAGATATACTATACCTATTGGACAAAGAAGCAGTAGAGTAACAATCGTATATAGTATCGCATGGTATTTTACGAATAGATCTTCTTTTTCAAAAAATGAAAAATATATAGATAAAATTGGAATACAGGCCAACATAGAATTTCTGGAATTCTCCTTGTTGTAAGTTATTTCTTTGAGTTTGTATATTCTTTTTGCCTTAATTTCTTTTGCCATACTAATGATATTTAGTATATATCAGTTGTTTTTATTTTTCAATCGGTGGATATTACTATAAGTAGTTGAAATCGCTGGAAACAGGGGTATACTAGGTGTATATAAATTCATATATTACCAATCATGGATAGTATACTTACAAAAAAGCAGGAGAATGTTTTGAGAGTGATTAAGCAATATTATCTTGAGAATGGGTATGCACCATCGTTAGCTGAATTGCAGCAAGAATTAGGTATTTCTACGAAGAGAGGAGTTGTCGTCCATCTTCTTGCTTTAGAGAAAAAGGGATATATATTTAGGACTAGTGAGCCTAGAGGTATACATATGGTTGAAAAGGATGATGAAATAGTATACGACTATCTTGTTGGAATTCCCATTTTGGGTTATGCAAATGCAGGAACACCATTAGTATCAGCACAGGAGGAAAACATTGGTGTACTTAAAGTTGAGGAAAGTATTGTAGGGCAGAGGGATAATTTATTTTCGTTAATAGTTAAAGGTGATTCTATGGATTTAGCTGAAATTGATGGGAAGAAAATAGTTAATGGATCATACATAATTGTGCAGAAAGATGCTGATATAGAGAATGAGGATATTGTCGTGGCAATTGTAGATAATTGTGCTACAGTCAAAAGATTTAAAAAGACTAAAGATATGATAATTCTCTATCCAAATTCTTCAAATCCGCTGAATCAGCCAATATATTTAGAAAGGAATACTGATAGTTTGATTAATGGAAAAGTGATAAAAGTATTGGAAAATCCTATCTGATTTCTACTATTGGAATATATCCAAGTGCAATTTTTTTAAATGTTTTTAATTCTTCAGGAGTAAAACTGTTTTGAATAGATAATGATTGATCTATGCTTTTTCCTTCTCTGAAATTTTGAATATAGTATCTTTTACTTCCCTTTATCATCTCACAAATTTTTCTTACTGATTCATCATTATGGATTCCTTTTACATATGTTGTTCTAAATTCATAATCGACATTTGAGTTTAAAATGATACTAATTGATTCAGATATACAACTCTGTGCATTCATATTTCCACTCCTCTCATTGTATTCTTCGATGGGATATTTGACATCCATAGCTACATAATCTATATAACCAGAGTTTAAGTATCTTCTCAGAGAGTTAGGAAGTAATCCATTTGTATCTATTTTTACTAAATATCCGAGTTTCTTTATATCCTTTATGAAATTTAAAAGCTCTGGGTGTATTAGTGGTTCACCACCAGTTATCACGACTGCATCTAATTTTCCGATCCTTTTTTCAAGGAATTTTAGAACATCTTCCTTCTTAATCAATGTAGATTTTGGACATTCTTCTACAACAAGCTCTGGATTATGACAATAACTACACCTTAAATTGCATCCATACAAAAAGACGACAGCACATATCTTTCCAGGATAATCTAACAAAGATGATTTTTCTAATCCATATATTGGAAGCATACTATTTCATTTTGAACATTACTCTATCAGACCATTCAGCCTGCTTACCAATATTCCACTGAGATACTGGCCTTATATATCCAACGACTCTAGAATACACTTCACATCTTTGCCTTGTTACTTTTTTCATATATTTATTTTAAAAAATTAAATAATTACTCTT
The DNA here is from genome assembly GCA_035370505.1 of Candidatus Dojkabacteria bacterium. GTDB lineage: Bacteria > Patescibacteriota > Dojkabacteria > SC72 > SC72 > UBA5232. Next base: position 51,957 of record DAOOVU010000002.1, read on the forward strand.
CATCAAAAAGCATTCCCTCCTTATATCCTCTTTCTAAATCGCATATGGGACAATATTTATGCTCTCCAGATAAATATCCATGCTTTGGACAAATACTAAAAGTAGGAGTAATCGAAAAATATGGCAATTTGTAATTAGTAGCAACCTTCTTAATTAGATTTTTAGTTGCCTCTGCAGAAGAAACCTTCTCACCTAAATATATATGTAGAACGGTTCCCCCTGTATATTTACATTGAAACTCATCTTGTAGATCTAATGTCTCAAATATATCGTCAGACCAACCAACAGGCAGATGAGTGCTGTTAGTATAGTATGGAACTGAACCCTTTGTCCTTCCTATATCAGCCGCAGTTAGTATCCTATCGCCAAATTTCTTTTTGTCTGCTTTAGCAAACTTGTATGTAGCACCCTCCCCAGGAGTCGCTTCCAAATTAAACAATTGATTAGTTTCATTCTGATATTTAATCAATCTTTCCCTCATATGATCCATAATTTCCAATGCGAAAGCTCTTCCCTCCTCTGAGGCGATTCCTTTTGAAGAATCATTGTAGAAATTGATTAAAGATTCATTCATTCCTAAAATCCCAATTGTATTAAAATGATTCTTGTAATATTCCCCAAACCTCTTTTTAATGTCCTGAAGGTAGAATTGAGAATATGGATATAGCCCCTTGTCCATATATTTCTCTATGAACTTCCTCTTTATCATTAAACTCCTTTTCGCCAAATCCATTCTTTTATCTAGTATTTTGAAATATTCTCTTTTGCTCTTTGCCTCAATACCTATCCTTGGCAAATTTATAGTTACAACTCCAATACTACCTGTCAAAGGATTAGCACCAAACAAACCACCTCCTCGCTTCCTCAATTCTCTTGTATCTAATCTAAGCCTACAACACATACTCCTCGCATCATCAGGGTTCATATCTGAATTTATGAAATTTGAAAAATATGGAATACCATACTTCGCAGTCATCTCCCATATTGGAATGTATTCCTTTTTATCCCAATCAAAATTCTTAGTGAGATTGTATGTTGGAATTGGGTAAGAAAGCAAACTCCCATTAGCATCACCCTCCATCATCACTTCGCAGAATGCCTTATTTATCATATCAATTTCTTTTTGAAAATCCTTGTATTTCTCTTTTTGTACAACGCCACCAATTATTACTCCTTGTTCTGCCAAACTTCCACTAGGAACTAAATCCATAGTTATATTTGTGAATGGACATTGGCATCCAACTCTTGTCGGAACATTCATGTTAAACAGAAATTCTTGCATTTTCTGTTTAACTTGTGGATATGAAAGATTATCATATCTTATGAACGGAGCTAAATATGTATCAAAACTGGAGAATGCCTGTGCACCAGCAGTCTCATGCTGAAGAGTATACAGAAAATTAACACACTGCCCCAATGCAGTACTAAAGTGCTTAGCAGGCTTAGAAGAAACCTTTCCTGCTACACCAGTAAATCCCTTTAAAAGAAGATCCTCAAGACTCCACCCACAACAATACGCAGCAAGCATTCCCAAATCATGAATATGGTAGTCTTTATCTATATTTCCATCAGAAATCTCTTTTGGATATATGCTATGAAGCCAATAATTCGCTTGAACTGTAGACGAAATATAGTTATTAAGACCTTGCCATGAATATGACATATTACTGTTTTCATTAACCTGCCAATCAAGTTTATCAATATACCCTTTAACTAGTGTATCAGCATCAATTAACGATTTAATGTTCTTCACTTGATTCTTCAAATCAGTGAATAGACTAAAAGCTATAGAGGTTTTTCCATGCCCCATATCTA
>DAOOVU010000003.1:0-41885 GCA_035370505.1 Candidatus Dojkabacteria bacterium
ATAGATTAAGCTTGTCTACAAGCTTTTGTATGAGCTCAAACTTAGGAACTGCAAATACAAACAGAAAGATTATGAGCAATGAAAGAATCGTAACTGCAACTGTCATTATCCAACTCATTGACGGTGCTATAGCATAGGCTTTCTGCACTGCTCCTATTCCCATAATTGGAGCAGCCACCACAATTCTAAGCACCATAATCAATACATTTTGTATCTGTTGTACATCATTTGTAGATCTAGTAATTAGTGATGCTGTAGAGAACTTGTTAAACTCCTCCATGGAAAATGATTCAACTTTACTGAATACATCTCTTCTCAAAGTTTTTGAAAATCCAGAGCCTATTCTTGAGGCTAAATAACCATTTACAACTGCACACAAGGCACTAATACCTGTAACTCCTAACATCCTAAGCCCTGTATTCCATATGTAGTCCATATCTTTGGCTATAATCCCATTGTTGATTATATTCGACATATAATCAGGAAGTTTTAACCCAGCCATAACCTGAACATATGTCAGGCCCAGTAAGACAATAATTTGGAATATATATGGTTTTAAATACTTCAACAGATTTAGCATATTTTTACTAAAACAAAAGGCACAGCATATAATTTATAATAATCCCTTTATGATACATTATTTAATTAACAGCCGTGCAAAGTACGGGACAAGTATAAAGCAGTATTTTGCCCATGTCAAAAATACTTCACCTAGAATATAAGACAAAATTATTAGGAAGGTGCTAAATCACATGAATATATAATTCATAGTTATGCTTAGCACCTTCCAAGGTTATCTGTTATCTTCCTAATAGGAAAGGAAGGTCCATTGCAAGAAAAAGATCTTTTCTTTCTCTGCAAAAGTAAAATACATCCGCAGGAACAATATAGTAAAACCCTTCCCTTTCCCTTGGGAGATTGGATGTATAACACTCACCAGTCTTAATCAGAAGAGTTCCACAGACTCCTTCTTTTATCTTCCTTACCTTGATCTTGGCTAATCCACACGAATCAACCATTCTAAATTGATTAGAAAAAATAACACCAACTCTGACCCCTGTCATGTTGAAAAGGATCTTACCTTGCCCAATACAATATCCTTTCTCTTTTTCCATTGTTCCTCCATTAGATTTTTAACAAGCTATAACCTATAGTTATTATATCATATAACGGTATGACAAAGCAATTTCAGACAGCATGGATATTGCATTCTTCTATCTCTGGAATATACTGAAGTATATATAAATTTATATACATACAATCATGGCAACTCAGAAACAAGTGAAAGCTTCAAAAAAAAATATTAAAAAGGCACAGTTAAAGTGGAAATCTATGACAAAAAGACAAAGAGCTATTGCTCAGCCTGATGGATTAAAAAGGAAGAAACCCGGAACTACTGGTGAAGGAAATTTCTTCAGAATAATTGTAAGAGATAAGGACCAATTTACATCATTCAAAGTACATGATGTGGGTGAAAAAGGAGGTCTAGAAAGAGTTGCAGGTAGAAGACCAAGTGGATCATGGGCTACCCATGCATGGCTTGTTTCAAAAGATATAGCACAAAAATACGGCAATACTTTAAAAAGTGATGTATCAGCTGTAAAAGATCTATTAGAAAAGCTAGGCTCAAAGCCTGAGCACATCAAGGGGGATATTTTCAAAGCAAAACCAGAAAAAAATGTTCCAGAAAAGGATAAACCCACACAAGCTCAAAAAAGTGCTTGGACGAAAAATATCAAAAAAGCTCAAGAAGCAAAAAAACTCAAAAACAAGTAAAAGACTCGTGACAAAATATCCTTTTTATGGTATACTGCTCCCCAGAGTTGAGAGTGGATACTCGAGAGAGGTGTTTTGAAGGTGACCGTCGGTTCTTTCTTTAATTTGAAAACCCATAAATTCCTCCTTTCTGTAAATTCTGTGTGCTAATCCCAGTGGTCTCCTTTAGTTCACTCTCAAATATAACTTGGCTATAAATAGTTAAAATGCTACTGTGATAGCAAACTAAATAGTCAAGATTAGACCTCTAGGAGAAAGAAATACAAAATGGCTTTTGCCGATTTATTTCACACATTTCTCCTAGAGGATTTTTCACATATACAGAGACATATTAAGCCCTATAGATTCCATTGTTTTTCCTATGGAAGCGAATTCTTCTTCACTAACTCCTAAAGCACTATTAAGATCTGCAAATAGAGCTTTGTTTGATTCTAATGGAATTAAATCCTCCATAAAGCTAAAAATCTCAGCCTCTCTCTCAGTAATTTTACAACTCTCTATTGCTGAAAGAATTTTCTCAATCCTTTTTACAGCATTATTTCCTTCTGTATCACCTACATCATCTGTAATATCTATTGGAAGCGGAAGCTGGACTGCAGTTATACTGCTATTACTTTTCGAACTATTAACTGGAACCCCATACACCCCAAGAATTATTAAAAATGCACCAATAGTTGTATAGACAACTACTAATTTTTTGTTTGTTGTCTTTGAATTTTTCAGTTTTTTGACATTGTTGGTCTCGTTTGACTTTGTTTTCATATCAGTAAAAAGATAAAATTATTTAATATTTAAACTATTTTAATACTAGATAGAGGTAGGTGAAGTTTAGGTGAAAGAATTCAAAAGGCTTAGCTTAAAATCATGAGAAATATTTGGTATAGTTTTCTTTGTAATATCTATAAATTATTAACCATTCAACCATTAGCATACTTACTGGCAAAGAGATTGAAAAACAAGTAAATGAAGGAAGAATAACTATCTCTCCATTTGATAAAAACTGTGTCTCTATCAACAGCTATATATATCATCTGGCAGATACTCTGCTCCTAGTGGAAGATACTGGAGATATTGACAGACCTCCGGTTACAAAGGAACTAACTATCCCTCAGGAAGGACTTATTCTAGAGCCAAACAAGCTATATTTGGGAGTAACACAAGAGGTTATGGGAAGTGAGTATTATGTAACTTCTCTTGGAGGTAGAAACAGAATAGGAAGACTTGGAATGTTTGTTCAAATTTGTGCTGATTTAGGACAACTTGGAAAATCACACAGGTGGACATTAGAAATAAGTGTAGTAAAGAAACTTAAAGTCTATCCATTCATGGAAATAGGTAAAGTTATTTTTTGGGTTCCTCTAGGTGAAATTAATAATTCTGGCACTGAATTTTATGCCACAAAGGATACTCCGTATCCAAGTACATTATTTGAGCAAATAAACAAATGATACTTACAGGAAAAGAAATTCTTAAATGCGTAAACAATGGGACTATAGTTATCTCTCCTTTTGATCAAAAAAATCTTCAAGCTAACTCCTATGATTTCCACATTGATAATATACTCAAAGTTTACAAGAATGATGTACTAGATGCTCAAAATGTAAATGAAACAGAAGAGATCATTATACCTGAGAACGGAATTTTACTTGATCCTAACCAAATATATCTAGGAAAGACACAAGAGGTCATAGGAAGCAATAATTATGTTCCAATAATCAAAGGTCGTTCATCTACTGGCAGACTTGGAATTTTTGTGAATATTACAGCAGACTTAATAGATCTTGGATCAATTAAGCAGTGTACATTAATGCTAAACTCTGTCCTTCCAGTAAAAATTTATCCTAATATGCCAATAGGACAGGTAACTTTTTGGAGTGTAGAAGGAGAAATTTAGTTATGTCTATGAAGACAGACTTTAAAACAATAAAAGAACTTCATGAGTACTATGCCCAAAATAACCAATGTAAGTTGAAGTATACTGCAACACAACCTGTATATGAAGTAAAACCCCCTTCTTCTGGAATCGTTTTCATAGGAGAGGCACCAGGTAGGAATGAAGATCTTCAAGGGAGACCATTCGTTGGACAAGCAGGAAAATTCCTTAACGAATTATTAGAAAGTATAGGATATTCGAGAGATGAAGTGTATGTTAGCAATGTTGTGAAGTATAGGCCACCAGAAAATAGAGAGCCTCTGGATTCAGAAAAAGAGGCATGCAGGGTGTGGCTTAATGCTGAATTGTTGTATATAAAACCAAGAATAATAGTAACTCTAGGAAGACATGCTTTAAGTAGATTTGTCCCTAACTCAAGCATAACAGCATCGCACGGAGAGCTATTTGAGCATCAATCTCATATACCAATTTTTTCAATGTATCATCCAGCAGCAGCATTGTACAACCCAAATTTGAAACAGGTTATGTTCGAAGATTTCAAGAAACTTAAAGAGTTCTTAGACTCAACTAAAAACAATTCTCCCCAGAAGATAGAACAGATAAATGATATATTAAACCTCTAAGATTCTTTAATGTGATCCCAGCCTTCATCATAAAAGATTTTTTCTGCACCAGTTTCATAGTTATTGCATAACTCGTTAGGCTTAAACCATATCTTTATTTCTCTCTCAGCATTTTCAACAGAATCCGACGCATGAAGCATTGTCCTCGTTGATCTAGAGATATAGTCGGCTAAAGCATATGTATCGAGTGAATAGTCATCTCGTATAGTTCCAACGTCTCCCTCTGCAGGACTTGTACTTCCAAGAATCTTCCTAACCTGAGTCACAACTCCATACCCCTCTAAGACCATTGCAACTATAGGACCACATGTTAAATAATCAATATTTCTCTGCCTGATAATTCGTCCTCTTTCTAAAGAATTCCATCCAGTAACATCTTCTCCCCTAGCAATAGCACCTTTTTTCGCCTTCTCGCCAGTTTCAATCAGATATTCCTCATCATCAGAATAATGCTCCCCTACCTGTTCTTTTGTTGCATTAAGCATTTTCAATCCTATTATTTTGAAACCCTTTCTCTCAAATCTTGACAATATCTCCCCCACAATCTGCCTTTGGAGAACATCAGGCTTAATCAGTATCAAGCTTCTCTCTAAAGCTATGTCTGGTCTCTTCATATAGTAAGAATAATCAAAATGTTAGATAATATAAAGCATATCAAATATTTATGGAATTTAACACTGACAAACAAAAAATTATAGATATATTCAACGAAATACTCTTGGTAAAACAGGAGGAATGGAATCAAGATTCTCTAAACAAGATATTAAGAAGATATGTTAAAAATAACGGGAAAATGTATAGAAATGATGAACTAGTAGAACACTATCATTCTCTACTGCAGAATAAGAAAATACAAAAAAATAGACTACTGGAAGAAAGAATACGTTTAAAACCAACTAGAACAAACTCTGGTGTTGCAGTAGTAACAGTTCTAACAAAACCTTATCCATGTCCTGGGAGATGTATCTACTGCCCAAATGATCCGTCAATGCCAAAAAGTTATATATCTTCAGAACCGGGTGCACAACGAGCATTGAATAACAAATTCGACCCATATGCTCAAGTATACAACCGCATAATCACATTGAAAAAAATAGGACACAATATTGAGAAAATAGAGCTAATAGTCCTTGGAGGAACATGGTCTGCATATCCTCTTGATTACAGAATCTGGTTCATAAATGAATGTTTTAAAGCCATGAACTCAATAGATCAAAATTCTGATAAATATACTACTCCACAGGATAGACATGCTTCAAAAATTGAATGGTCAGAGTTAGAAAAGAGCCAAATTTTGAATGAATCAGCATACTGTAGGAATGTAGGCTTAGTATTAGAAACTAGACCTGATTACATTACACAAGATGAAATTATATGCATGAGAAAACTTGGAGCAACAAAAATACAATTGGGGATTCAAAATCTCTCAGATAAAGTTTTGAATGCTAATATGGTTGGAAGGAGTACTAATGATGTAAAAAACGCATTTTCACTACTTAGAAGAGCAGGTTTTAAAATACAAGGACATTGGATGCCTGGTCTATACACATCTACCCCATCTACAGATATTCGTGAATATAAACGATTATGGAAAAAAGATTTTTGCCCTGATGAATTGAAGATATACCCAGTATCAGTTATAGAAAATACCACTCTTTCTAATTTGTATAAAAAAGGGAAATATACTCCATATACAGAAAAGGAACTTTCTTCTATTATCGAGAAACATATACAAATTACTCCTAGATATTGCAGAATCTCTAGAATCATAAGAGATATTCCTTCAAATGAGATAGAAGCTGGAAGCATGATAACTAACCTCAGACAAACTGCAGAAGAAGGTCTTAAAAAAAAGAAAATAAAGATAAATGAAATACATTACAGAGAAATAAAAGGAAAAATGGTGAGAAAAGAAGACTTGCAACTTGAAGTGTTAACATACAAAACATCAGTAAGTAAGGAATATTTCATATCTTACAAAACTAAGGAAGATGATATGCTCTGTGCTTTCCTGAGACTGTCTATTCCAAAAAAGGAGCTATTAAGTAATAACTTCATTGAGGAACTTAAGAATTCTTCAATAATAAGAGAGGTGCATGTGTACGGACCAGTAGTAGGACTAAAATACAAAAGCATTGGAGAATCTCAACATCTAGGGCTTGGAAAAGTACTGATTCAAAAAGCAGAACAAATTACAAAAAAACACAAGATACAAAAAATATCCGTCATATCCGCAGTAGGAACAAGAAAATATTATGAACTAAATGGCTACCAAAAAGGAAAATTATATATGTACAAGGATATTGACTAGACTCTCCTTACTACAATATTAGGTCTTATAATCTCTCCAGAACTCTTTGTTACTCTAATATCAGAAATTTCTCCATTATCTATTATTGAATATTCAGGATTTAGCACTGATAAATAATAGTTCCCTTTATCAGCAACAAACCTGTATCTTCCCTGTTCATCAGAAACTCTTTTGTAAACGAGCCTGTTAAAGTCAGATTCAAAAAGGCCAATTTCTACGCCTTTTAGTTTATTTCCTTGCTCATCAGTAACATATCCATACTTCTCCCTTTTAGTAAGAATTGGCGTAACTGTAATCACTGCGGAGAATATGTATACAACAAGTATCAAATAGTTCGTCCATATCGGATTAACATATACTGCGTACATACTTATAACAAGACCTGCCAAAAATACCACCAAGTTTAGAAGGTGCAGAAGAAGCTTTAGAAAATAGATTGTTTTCTCTTTAAACATTACCCAGAATCCAACCTTCGCTTTATCCAAAGGTATAGCAAATTTCGGAACTAAATTATTTGAAGGCTTAAATACCTCACCATGGTAAATATTTTCTAGAGGAGCATCTGAACTTCCAAATATGGTCTTCGAAGGGAATAAATAACCACTTGCACTGACAGTAATATAATATTCTCCATCCTCAATCTCAATGGTTTTAAAATATCCAAATTGATTAGTAACATCAGTCCATACTAATTCTCCATCTTTTTTATATACTCTTACTATAGCCTGTCTAATCGGATCTTTTGAAAAAGAATCATAAACATAACCATTAGGTACTCCTCTCTTTCTCAAGCCAAGCATAGAAAGGAAGTTAAGTCCTATCTGAGCTACAAAATATGGGAGAGAACTTGTCAATGATACAAACAAAGCAAGTGCCACTGAGACATTAACCGCCAATGTAGTCAATGAAAGGCTTCTAATTTCTGATGGAGATTTTCTACTCAACAAATCAGCATTCTGCTCCATGAAGACCTTTACAGCATTTCCTATTACAGCAGGAATTTCTGTCAATTTCCCAACTACTGCAGGGAATGTAATACGTTCCTCTCCAGTATTAACCTTAGATTCGTTAGGAATATTCACGACCCCTGTACAATCAGATGAAGAATTTCCCTTTTTATTAACTGCATCAACACAAAAAGTATATGACGGATATAAATTCCCATTTATCTGCTTTTCAAGATTTACTACCTTAATCGTACCTATGAATATTTCACCATCATTAGAAATTGATGCTCCGCACCCCCTTTTCTGTCTGTCCTGCCCAACACATGAAAGCTTTACACTGTCTACTCCTGCACTATCCGTAATCCTGTAACGAAGAGAAATAACACTATTTTCCCCCCATTTACTTGTATAAACATCGTCAGATATTGATATTTTCTCAAGGACTATCAATGGTCCATTCACACTTTGTACTGAATAAACGGAATTTGACCATCCACTTTCTGATCCATATTCATTTCTCGCTTTTACTCGGTAAAAATACATTTGCCCATTCTGCAGTTCTGTAAATGTGTATGATGTATCATTTATCCACCCACTATTTGCGGAAATAGTACTAAAATCCGAATTTGTACTCATTTCAACATAATATTGGTATTTCAACGACCCACCCGGAGTCCATCCTACTGTATTTTCTTTTCCTATTGTGTATTGGCCTTCCTCCAGCATAATTGGAGGAGGAGTTGTTACAACATACAAATTTTGACATTTTTCAATTTCAACAACTATCTGTTCTGTGATATCCTTTGCACAAATCTCATATACTCCCGGCTTCGAAGCATATACACTCCCTTGCGACTTTCCTCCAACATCTGTTAAAGAAGGTTGAGATATCGTCACATCAGCTGGGTTTCCAGTTCTAACATACAATGAAATATTTCTTCCTACCCTTGGATTCCCATTCCTATCAACCATCGTTATTTGAGCCTTCGATGGATATAGTACCTCTACAGTAGATGGAATTAGATCAATCTTTGAAAAGATATCCGTGTGTATTGATACTGTTACATTTACCGTGAATTCATCTGCGAATACACATGCAGGAGCGATTGATGCTAAAACACATACAGCAGTAAGCTTTAAGGCAGTACTAATCTTCATTTATTATATTTCATCAACAACTTTCTTAACATATTCATCAAGCCTCTTAGTCAAATTTACAGAGGCATATGGATCACTCCCAAGAGGATATCCATTGCTTTTACTGTAACAATTTTTGCAAAGAAGTGCAAAACCCTTATTAGAAAGATACTCTAAATCCTTTTGAGTCCCACATTTTATACAGCTGGAAAAATCACCAAGAAAACCCATTTCCTTAAGAAAAATTATTCTAAACTTGTTTGTTGCCCTTATATCTAAATTATTTCTCAAACTATTCTGTAGTGAATCAAATAGCTTCGGATATGGATCGTAATCTTGGAGGAATTTATTAAGCAAAAACAGTATCCTTCTTACATTTTCAATCCTCATTTTATCAGTATCTATTGCATAAACAAACTCAGACTCTGTTAGAAGCGGAATACCTTTTCCTTCATAAAAAGAAACCTTACTGGTGGTAAGGGTTTGCATATTCCCTCTGTTTCTACTGTCGATTTTTCTTATCCCTTTTGCAAATAGTGGAAACTTTCCAGTATTTTTTCCAAAAACTGTCAGAACTTTATCAGCTTCTCCATAATTCACTGATTTTATGACTATAACTGTATCTCTACTCATATACACCCTTTCTAGTAAAGATTACATAAGGAGTTTTAAATATTATTTTTAAATCAGTTACCAAATTCAAATGCTTTACATAATTATATTCCATATTTAGTCTCTCATGGAGTGGAACCATATTCCTTCCAGAGACTTGCCATATACCAGTCATACCAGGTCTAATCTTTAAAATTTCCTCCATTATCTTTTTATCTTGAGGATATTTTTTAAAGTGCCTTACAAGTTCATCATCATATGAAGGCCTAGGTCCTACTAAAGACATTTCCCCTTTTATCACATTAAGTAACTGCGGTATCTCATCTATATCAGTCCTTCTGATTATTCTTCCAACATTAGTAACCAACTCATCACTGCACGGAACTTTATTCGAATGATGAAAAGATTCTTTCTTTTTCTTCTCGTACTTACTATCATTCATCAATTTATTATACGCATTTGGGATCATACTTCTAAACTTGTACATAAAAAACTTTTTCCCATCTTTTCCTATTCTCATAGGGCTTTCAGCAAATACAGGTCCTCTATCTTCAATCCATATGGCGAAGCTCACAACAACAAGCAATGGTAGAAGAATAATAATCAAGCAAATAGATATTGTAATATCAAAGAATCTTTTAATTAGTGGATAGAACATCTAATACACAGTTTCGAAATTTATATTCAAATATTTCTGATGCAAAGTTTTCAGCCTGTTTTCTACAACTGTCCTGATTGTAATCTTCTGATTTAAACTTTTTCAAAACTTTTACAAGCGATTCCGTATTGTATTCATCAAAAAATACACCTGTTTTTGGATTATGCTCAGAAATTGTCTCTAATACTCCTCCATCTCTATATGCTATAACTGGAGTTCCAGATGCATTAGCTTCGACAGGAACCATTCCAAAGTCCTCTCCCCTTACAGGAAATATTAAGGCCTTCGCTTTTGACAATAGCTCCAATTTCTCTTTTTCAGAAACAAAACCTAAGAATTTTATCAATCCTCTAGCATTCAAATCATGTACTAGTTGCTTCATTGCATCTAAATCATCTCCTGTCCCAGCTATTTTTAATGGATATCCCAATTTAGCACATGCTTCTATAGCTATTTTCACTCCCTTGTAAGCTTCTATTCTTCCCATATACAAAAACCAATTTTCTTTTCTATTAACAGATCCAAATGATTGAATTTTTGAAACTTCAACAGGGGGATATATTACATCAGCATCTATACCATAGGTTTTTTTTATTCTCTCCTTCACCACATTAGAATTCGCAATAATTTTTGAACATTCTTGTGCAGATTCAACATCCAGCTTTCTCCACCTATTTTCAAGTATTTTTCCCAAAAATGATGAGTAGACCTTATACAAAAACCTATTAACCCCACTGAGTTGGCTAATATCTTTAACTGTTCTATCTTCTTTTTGCCAAAGGAATTTGGGAGGAGACATACATAGGTTGATATGTTTAATATTTTTCGGTTTTACAAATCTAGAAAAAGCTATAGAAAGAGATACAACAACATCAAAATCTTTAAATCTAAATAATCTGTATGCTAATGGCTCAAATACAATGTATATATATCTTAGTTTCTCCTTTTTTGGTAAATACTGCATAAAAGAATGGTTAATTTTCACATTTGGAAAATATTCTTTCACGAACTGCTCATCATAATATGCAGTGAAGATCTCACAATTTGGAAATGTATGAATTATATGCTTTAAATGATTCTCTGCACCCCCTTGCTTGTAAAGAGGCTCACATGATACCGCCATTCTGATATTTGTATTCGAAGATTCAATATTTCTCCTTTTTTCTTTTTTCACATTCATATATCTCTTTTAAATATTCCTCAAAGTTATGTATGAAGCATTCCTCAGAAAACAACCGTGCATGTTTTTTTATATTCTCTGAATTATATCTTGTTTTATCGAAGTTCATAAGTGCAGAAACAAGCTCCGATTCTTTTGTAAAAAATTCACCTGTTAGACCTTCCTTAACGGTCTCTAAAACTCCTCCATATTTGTAAGCTATGATTGGAGTCCCCGAGGCCATAGCCTCAACTGGAGTATATCCGAAATCTTCTACTCCACAAAATAACAAAGCCTGTGACAAAGCATAAAATGCAATTACATCATCATCATTTTTTAGGTATCCTAGAAAGTGTATATCTTTATGTCCTTTAGACATTTTCTCAAGGTAACTTTTATCTGGGCCATCTCCAACAATGTATAGACATTTTTTCGCCTTGATACATGATTTTATTGCCCAATCGATCCTTTTGTAATCATAAAGTCTTGATACTACCAAAAAAAATTCATCTGGAAGAGTATATTTATCTTTTACCTCCTTTATTTTCTTAATACCCACACCTTCAAAGTATTTTTCCTCAACTCCCGGATAGATTACTTTGGCATTCTGTCCATATACTTTTTTTATCTTCCTCTTTATGAATCTTGAATTAGCACTCCAATAATCAACTCTTTTTGATGTACTATAATCCCAAACTCTCATATATGTGTTTATTCCATATGATAATCCACGATATATGAATCTAAGTTTTGATCCTCTAATATTAAGTTCATTATCCCATAAGCTTCTTGGTGGCGTCATAACCATGGCTAGGTGAGGCTGGTCTATCCCAGTTATAATCCCTTTTCCAGGTCCAGCAGATATGGATATAACCAAATCATATCCGCTTAAATCTATATTTTCATACACTATGGGAGTTAAAAGTTTCAAATGTCTGTAAAATCCTCTAGGCAAAAATCTTGATAATTTACCAACTGAGCTCGAATACACTGTATTGGTAAACTTTGGATATTTTTCTTTATCAAAAACTATTGTAAATATATCTGCTTCTGGAAAAACCTTCAAAATTGAGAACATTTCTCTATCAGCCCCTCCAAAAGCAGTCATTTGATCTGCTACTAAAGCAACCCTTGGGAATAACTTCCTAACATCATTCATGCAGAGATTATACCTTTAAACCAACTTTCTAACCAGCAAATCCGTCTACAATTCAGGGATTTCACCATCTTCAAATCCAAAATCTTCTGCTGATATATCTTCGTCTTCTTCACTATCAAGCTGTTCCAAAGCCTTCGCTAGATCGTCATCTGGAGAAACAACTACTTTAGAAACAGTATCCTCATCTTCATCTTCGGGAAATATTACATCTAATGATCCATCGTCTATTCCTGCTATCTCTTCTGAAGGATCTATTCCTTCATCATCTTCCAAATTCTCATCACCCATCAAGATAATATTTGGCTCTTCTTTATCTATCCCATCAAAATCATCATCTTCGTTAGAACTCTTACAATTTTGCTCATTAAGCCTCTTCTTCGCTCTTTCAAGAAATCTATCCGCATCCTCTCCAAACTTTTCAACAACATCTATAACTTTCATCGGCTCTCCACATTCATGACAAATGTTTATGTAGTCTACCTCTTCTCCACAGTGCGGACAGGAGAAAAAGACAACATGCACACTTCGTCGCTTAGGCACCAACACATCTTTTTTCTTTTTGCTGACAGCCATTAAATCATAAGAATATTTTAGGAACACCCACTACATTTAGAATAGTATAGGGGCTATAGTGTGTCAATAATCCCATAGAGATACAAACTTACCCATATTTTGGATAACAACACTTCTTGTATTTCTTTCCACTTCCACAGGGGCAAGGGTCGTTTCTTCCAACTTTTACTCCCTTTTCAATTGTTTTTTGCTTTCCAACTTTTCCCGGTCTGTTGTCCTCATTACTTTTAGTTTCCACAGGAAGCTCTCTTTCTACTTTTACAAGTCTTACCTTAAACAATCTTGAAAGAACAAATTCATCAACTTTCTTCAACATACTATCGAACATTTCGAATCCCTCATTTTTGTACTCTACCAAAGGATCTTTTTGAGCTAAATTTCTTAATGAAATTCCTTCTCTCAAATCGGTCATATTATCAAGATGCTCCATCCAGAACCTATCAAACGATTCCAAGATCAAATACTTAAGCAATGTATGCATAGATTCTGCTCCAACATTGTATACCTGTATTATATATGACATCAGCATAACCCTTTTAAGAGTCGCAGAACTTTCAGTCTGACTCTTTCCATATAGATCTCTAAAGAACTCAATTGTGTTCTTGTACCCAAGCTCCTTACAAGCACTTTCCAAGAGAGGTTCTGTGAGCATATTAATTATCTGACCGTACATTTTCCTCTCCTCTATATTGTCTATGCTCATATCGTCCTGCATCTCAGATGCAGTAAGGAAGTCAACATATTCCAATAATTTTTTCAATATCCATTTATCAAGCCCAGAAAATGGATAATTAAAAGAATCTAATAAATCTATTCTCCAGGTATCTTCTCTTGCCAGCGAAAACATATCTAAAGCATCCTGTACATTCTCAATATCTATATCCTTAACGATTTTTATATCATTCTTTAAATCTTTCTCTGTAAGTTTTTTATCTGTTCCTCCATCCGCCTCCAAAATCTTTCTTCTTAGTGTATAAATAATTTCTCTTTGTTGATTAAGTACATCATCATATTCAACCAATCTCTTTCTGATATCATAATTATTTGCTTCTACCTTCTTCTGTGCATTTTCAATTGTTCTCCCTATAATTCCAACAGATATCGGCATATCATCATCCATGCCGACTTGACTCATAATCGCTTTCATTCTGTCTCCTCCAAAGATACGCATAAGGTCATCTTCGAAAGATACAAAGAATCTAGATTCCCCAGGATCGCCCTGCCTTCCTGATCTTCCTCTCAACTGATTATCTATCCTTCTTGATTCATGCCTTTCTGTACCTATCACATACAATCCTCCTACTTCCTTTACCCCTTCCCCTAATGCAATATCTGTTCCTCTTCCTGCCATATTTGTTGCAATTGTAACCGCACCAAGCTGTCCTGCTTCTGCAACTATTTTTGCTTCCAATTCATGCTGTTTAGCATTCAAAACATTGTGCTTAATACCTTCTTTTGAAAGCATGGTTGAAAGAATCTCTGACTTTTCAACCGAAGTAGTACCAACAAGCATCGGCTGTCCTTTTTCATGATGCTCTTTAATTTCTTCAACTATGGCATTGAATTTTCCCCCCTGTGTTCTGTATACAACATCATTGTGGTCTACTCTAATTACTGGTTTATTTGTTGGAACAACTATGGTATCCAGCTTGTAGATTGAAGAGAATTCCTCTGCTTCAGTTAAAGCTGTTCCTGTCATTCCTGATAGATATTTGTACAATCTGAAGAAATTCTGCAAAGTTATCGTCGCCATTGTTTTTGATTCTTTCTTCACCTCAACACCCTCTTTTGCTTCAATAGCTTGATGAAGACCCTCACTATATCTTCTTCCTTCCATCGCTCTTCCTGTAAATTCATCAATTATGACTATTTCCCCATTCCTTATGATGTACTCATCATCCAGTTTATACAGTTCCTTCGCTTTCAGAGCATTATCCAAATGGTATGCCAACTGTGCATTTTCATATATATTATCTACTCCTAAGGCTCTCTCAACCGCATCCATTCCTGCCTGATTCAAAGATACAGCATTTGCTTTCTCGTCTACAGTATAATGTTCTTCAGGTCTAAGATTTTTAACAAGCTGTGCAAACTTCTTGTATAGATCATTAGCCGTATCAGCACTTGTAGAAATTATGAGTGGAGTCCTAGCCTCATCTATTAAAATTGAATCTGCTTCATCAACAATTGCGAAATATTTTGGTCCTTGAACCCTTTCATCCAAACTCCTAACCATATTGTCACGGAGATAATCAAAACCAAATTCACTATTTGTTCCATACACTACATCACAAGCATATGCTTCCTTCTTCGAGCATTCTATTAAATTCACACCAGTCATATGGTCATACTTAAGCCTTCCATCTTTTCTCTCCATCTCCTTCCTCTGAGCTATTAACTTCTGTGCATCTTCACCTTTTAGCTTAAGTGCTTCTTCATCTGAAATAAATCTGTACTGCTTCCCCGAGTTGATAGCTCCGACACTCATCCCTAAAGCATTTAATATATGCCCCGTCCATTCTGCATCTCTCCTCGCTAAATAATCATTCACAGTAACAAGATGAGCACCTCGCCCTGTCAATCCATAAAGATACAAAGGAAGATTCGCTGCAAGTGTTTTTCCTTCACCTGTAAATAACTCAGCTATTTTGTTATCAAACAAAACATACCCAGCCATCAATTGCACATCAAAATGTCTGTGATTTGCAACTCTTTTAGAAGCCTCACGAACTACTGCAAAAGCCTCAGGTAATATTTCATATAGTTTCCTTTTTTCTTCGTCCAGTTTTTTGTTTAGTTCTGCCTCCTCAAGCTTAAAAAAATCACTCCTACAGGTATTAAGGTCTACACCTATTTTTTGCCTAAACTCATCTGTTTTTGATCTAAGTTGATCATCGGAAAGCTTAGAGACTTTGTCTTCCAAGCTATTTATCTCTGCAACTATTGGCTCTATTTTCTTTAATTGTTTTTCATTTGAATCAAAAAGAGAAGAAAATATCTTCAGCATAGCTCTCCATTATATCCCATATCTCTCAATTTAAGAAATGTTTAATTTTTCCTAAGTATACTTCAAAAATATGCATAGGAAGTCGATAACAATAATACTTACAATAATATTCCTTTTGTTAAAAGCACATTCCCAAGTACAAGCTGTAAGCAATAATATTCACCTAATCTCCCCTACAAATGGAATTACTCTCTCTACCACAAATATTCAATTTCAATGGAGGAATGACGATAGATATGAAGAATATATGTACATGTTGTGCATAACAGATGACATAGTTGAAGGAACTAGGTACTGTGAAATTCCTTCTTCTAAAACAAATGCAACTCTAGATATTACAAATACAAAAGGATACATCTATTGGTTTGTAGCATACCAGAAAAAATCACAATATATCCAGAATATTGCG
The DNA here is from genome assembly GCA_035370505.1 of Candidatus Dojkabacteria bacterium. Lineage (GTDB taxonomy): Bacteria > Patescibacteriota > Dojkabacteria > SC72 > SC72 > UBA5232. The sequence continues at coordinate 16,266 of DAOOVU010000003.1, forward strand.
AAGTATACACAAAACCCATCTCTAACTTTCAATCAATATTCCAGCATTTCAATATTCGGCATAAACACAACAGTTCCATATAGCTTAAAGAACTTAATAGCTGGGAAAAGTCCAGGGGATTTCTTTAGACCAAATGATCAAATTAAAAATCCCAATGGAACCACAACACTTGTTTGTAGAAACAAATGGGTATTCAAACTATCTTCTGAATACTTCTCTCCTCAAGATACAGCAGTACAATGGAATATAAATAAAGAAAGTGGGGAGGTCCTTGGAGAAACCACCTCAATAGCTATACCTCCAGAAGTAATGTGCCACTTCAAGTCCGTTATCGAGGAAAATACTACTAGAACAACAAAAGACTTCTGTAGAATGTATAATTTAATATCTGTACAAAGCGAAAAAGATGTCAGCAAAAATCCAAATATTTTGAATGTAACTGGAAAATATTATGAGTATACCAAAATTCAAATAGATGTATATCAGTGTGTTAAGAACTTCTTTAATCCTCTTTCATGGTTTAGATGTCAAGAAAAATATGTCAAAACACTTACCTTGGATTATCCACTTGAAAAAGAGTTCGAAGTCTTTACTGGTAATATAAACCTTCAGAGCAAACAGGTGACGGCTGAGAATGGGTCATTCGCATTAAATTCATCGATTGACCCAAGAAACAATGAAGCTATAACTCTAAAGGTTGCATTTACTCTTAATTTTCCATACTACAACATCTCAGAGCAAGCTATTTCCACATATATATTAAATCCTGTTATTGTTAATAATAATCCTCCAAAACCCTTTTCATTCCCATTTAATAAAATAATTGGAGTAACACAATGGCATGGATACACCGCATTTCAAAGCCCTCATACTGGTATAGATTTCGGAAGTTACCTAGAAAATGTTCTTTCATCGGATAATGGCATAGTTGTAGCAAAAGGGTATGACACATATTACGGAGAATGTAATTCTGGTGGAAATTATCTAATCATCAAAAATAGCAACGATATGTACACCGTGTATTTCCATCTAGCACAATCATATGTAAACATTGGAGATTCTGTTGCAAAGAATCAGGTTGTGGCACAATCAGGAAATTCGGGAAAGAGTGAATGCAAACCACTTGGATATCATCTGCATTTTGAGACAAGAAAAGACCGCTCGCAAAACAGCCACGACGATCCTGTTAAATATGTGGATATTGATTGGAACTTAGTCTCAACTTTAGATGCAACAAAAATACCCGCTCGGCTGAGTGGTGATAATCCACATCCAGAAAAATAAATTGGCGGATTACAAATATGAAAAAATGTCTCAAAATTACAATAATCTTAATAATTTTAATCCTCCTCCTCAATTTCATAGTTAATGCTAAACAAGGCATCTTTAGCAATGAGTATTCCATTAATTTCATTGGAAATATACCATCTCTTGGTCAAGTAATTTGGATTTCACAAGACCAAGTCCTATTTTCATCAGAAGACCAAGTTTACATATATACATTTTCAAAAATGAGTACTGAGCTAGTTGGAAAGAAGAAACAGAATGAGATTGTTGGAATCGATAACAACAGACAACTCATATACTGCGAATATACCATTTACACGAGATATACTGAGGAGGATTTTGCAATGACCATAAGGATTTACGATTATAATCATAACTTTCTCAAAGAGAAAAAACTGTACGACAGCTTTCTACCTCAAAATACTGATGGGAGGTATGTTACAGGAATTACTATTCTCCCTTTCTTGATACCATATAAATATACTGTAGATATGGATAGCGGAAATGTACAAAAAGAAGAATATACTGAAGATAAAGATTTGGTTAATATATATCAAAAGCCAGAGAGTCTAGAACTTCCAGAAAACGTATTTATTCAAAAGGCACATTGCTTTGATGAACACAGATGTATTTTAGAAGATAAATACAAAAGTCTTTTTGCCTACAATCTAGAGCAGGATCATATTAGTGAGTTTCTTCAAAACATTTCTGAAAAATCTCATGAGTTTTTTTTGCGGTATTTTCCCATGTAAATTCCCTAGAAAGCTCATATCCCCTTTCTGTCATACCTTTGTACTTCTCTGGGTTTTTGTATATATCATAAATTTTACTCCCAACCTTTTTACTGTCATATCCATCAACTATTGCAGAAACTTCATCAAAAAGTTCAATGTATACTAAGTTTTTATCTATTATTGTTGGAACTTTAGCTCTAAGAGCCTCAGCAACAGCGATCCCAAATCCTTCATAAGTAGATAAATGTATGAATGCAAAAGCATTTTTTAGTAAAGAATATTTATTTTCGTCTGAATAGAATCCAGTAAAAATAATATTATTTTTAATTCCTAACTCCTCTATGAGTTCATTTAGCTTTTTCACCTCCTTGTTATTCTCTTCTTTAAATTTCCCTCCTGCTATAACTAAATATGGTACTTTCTCACCGTCATTCCCAAGCATTTTTGTAAATTCAAAATATCCCTTGATTACACCTGAGGAATTTTTGTTTTTTGTTACACCTCCTCCCATGTATATTAGATATCCCCTATCCCTCCAATCAGATGGAAGTATTCCATCTATATCTGTTTCTTTTTCTTCTAAATCTACTCCTAAATATGTGACAATTGTATTCTTCTCTGGATACTCAGGATAGAATCTCAAAAAATCTGTTTTAGTCGTTTCTGAATTGCACAAGACATATTTACACTGAACAGCCTTATCTAATGCCAACCAGTATTGCATTTTCCTTATGATATTGTGAAATCTTGATTGTGCAGAATACTCACCAAATAGAGGGAGTATCATATCATGAATAAACAGCACTGTGGGCATGATGTCTGATGGAAAGTTTCTCCAAAAGTACGGACAAAAATACACTGTTTCAGCAGTTGTTATCTTTCTTATGCTTGGCAATATATTCCTGCGATACCAAATATTGTTTTGATAGCCATTAACTTTGTATTCACCTACACTTATCCTTTCAACATTTTTGTATCCATCGATATGTCCATCCAGTGTAGATTCTTTCCCATCAAACAGCAAGATTGAGTACCTTGTCTCAGGATAAAGTTTAACCAACGACAAAATAATATTTTTTGTATATTGACCAATACCAGCATAAGCGAATTGATCTTGCGTTGTAGTACCATCTATAATTATATGCATGTCCACATTATACGATTTTAATACGAAAATAGTACCATTCTGTTATCTCCACTTATATGCTACCATGTACATACTTATGTAATCTAATATATTTTAATTAAATTATATGAAGGTACAAAAATTTCCCATTTTTCTATTTCTATCTCTCCTTCTCTTTTTGTTTATCCCCCAAACAAAAGTTAATGCAGCTGAATTCCATTTCAAATCATACACTCTAGATAAGGAAGAAACTGTAAAAGATGATGTCTATGTATTTGGAGAATCCGCTGATATACAAGGAGTTGTGTATGGTGATTTAATAATTGCAGCAGAAAATGTAAAGATAGATGGGACTGTTACAGGAGATCTGTATATAGCAGGGAATCAAATTACCATGGACCCAGTAGTGTATGGAGATGTTTTTGTTGCAGGAAACAACTTAACTATTGATGGAATTTTGAATAACAATGTGTATATTCTGGGGAATACTTTGTCATATCTAGGACAAGCAACAAAAGATGTACTCTCCATAACAAATCAAAATTCATTTAATGGGTATGTAGGTGATGATTTAAGAAACTTTGGCTTAAGTTCAACAATAAATTCGATTGTTAAAGGAGATTTAATACTTCTTTCAAAGCAGTCTGCTGTAGATGAAGAAAAGATAGGAGACAAAATATATTATGAAGCAACAATACAGTCAATTGCAAAAAGTCAAGGTGTTGATATTGATACGCAGACTGAGATAAAAGTTCCCAATATAATTTCAAATCCTAGTTGGGAGATAAAGGGTTTAGCCATATTTTTAAGTTTCGTTACCCTGTTACTAACTGGAGTTTTCTTAGTATGGCTTACACCAGTAAAGACAGTGCAAATTAAGAGAAAAATAACTGATTCTCCGATAGAGCTGATGAAAAGTTTGTTAATGGGAATCCTCATTATTTTCGTTATTCCATTTCCCCTGTTTATCATGCTTGTGTCCATAATTGGTACCCCCATAGCTTTGATAGTATCAGCATTTTTACTGTTCGTATTACTGTTTGGCAGAATATGGGTTGAGCTTGCATTTGGAACAGAGATACTTCGTCTCTTCGGAATTCATGAATACAGACCATACAAATCACTACTTGTAGGAAGGATCTTATCTATAGGCATAAACTTAATTCCACGTGTTGGTACTGTTTATAATATCATAGTCATATTCACTGCACTTGGTGCAATGGTACGCATGAAAAAAGACCTTTTTACATTTAAACAACCAGAAGACACTCCTGTTGTTAAGACAAAGAAAGCGAAAAAGGTTACCAAAGAGAAATAGAAATAACTAGTATAAAAAAAGAAAAAGGAAGAGAGAGCAGATAATTTCTGACTCTCTCTTTCCCCTAACTTAGCTAAAGAAACTATTTAAGAAGATCATCTAAAGTACTCTGGAATGTACTGTATGGGTATGCACCACCCAAGAATGTTCCTGTTACATTCCCATTCTCATCAACTTTACCAATAACAAACCCTGGAGTCCCACTCATACCTGCTTTAGTGCCTTCTGTTGTATCAGCCTCCATATCGGAAACAAATTTTCCTTCACTCATACACTTGTCAAAAGCATCAACATCTACTCCTAGGCTTGTAACTAATGTCTTAATTCCACTCTCCTCAGTGATATCAAAAGCCTGTTCATGATATTGAAGGAATACGTCAGAACCCTTCTGGTCATAAACACACATTCCTGCCTCTGATATTTCATATGTCAAAGAACCATTACTACCTCTAGGCCATTCCTTAAACACATATATAATTTTACCTGTGTCTATGTAATTTTTCTTAATATCAGGAAAAGTCTCATCTGCGTGCCTATTGCAGTAGTAACATGTTGGATCACTAAATTCTACTATAGCGACAGTTGCACTACTTCTATCTCCTATATATGGGTCATTATCAATTGAAGCTGAAGCCGTTGTTGTACCCTCATTATTCTCACTCTCATTATTTCCACTTTCATTATTTTCTTGAGCAGTATTCTCATCGCTCCCTTTGCTCTCTTCTGTATTGTTTGTTTTTGTATTTGTAGCCCAGACAACACAAGCTATTATTAAGGCTGCAATAATTATTGCTATAGGGACACCAAGCGTATCCAAATTTATAGTTACTTCTTTCTTTTCAGATTGTTCCTTCTTTTCTTCTTTTTCTTTCTTCTTCATAAAATAATCATTAAGATATTAAATTATTAATTTCTGAATTATATCCTAAAAGGATATTTTTCGTAAGAGAACAATAAACAAAACCTACTTTAGTATTTCCCATGTCCTTTTCATTTCCTCATCAGTCTGCCCAGAACGATGAGGACTATCACATAAAACAACTGTATCATCATACACAGGTTTTACATGAACATGATAATGAAATACCGATTGTCCAGCTTTTTCTCCTGTATTCTGCAATATGATAATACCCTTTGGATTAAATCTATCTCTTATTCTAAGTGCTATTTTTTTAGCTACATTATGAACTTTACACAACAAATCATCTGGAATATCGTAAACATTCTCATAATGCTTTTTAGGAAGTACCAATGTATGTCCTTCACTCAACGGATGAGCATCTAAAAATGCAACTACATCATCATCTTCATATACCTTGTATGACTCTTTTTCTCCCTTAGCTATCTTGCAAAATATACAGTCTTCCATATTCAAACAAACTTCTAATGATTATTCTTCAATACTTATAGCACTAGCAGGACATGCTGATTGTGCTTCTTTAGCCTTTTCTAAATCACCATCTTGTATCGTTCCATCTCCCTTTGGAGCAACACTTCCATCTTCTTTCATCTCAAACACTTCTGGACAAATTGCTACACACGATCCACACATGGCACATTTATTAGGATCTATTTTTGCTTTCATAATATGAAAATGTTTTATTTTAGATACAAAATTATCCTTTTATAACCGAAACTACTATTGGAAACACAAGAACAAGCAGATACAAGAAGATGTAAAAGGCGGTATCCTTATTCTCTTTGTTATTTTTTTCTATTTCTTTTTTCATGTGCTGGACTATATTGAATTAGATATATTAAGTAAGATGGTAACCAGTCTGACATATTTTTACAGCTATGTCAAAACCACTATTTTCCCTTTTTATACAGATTTCTAAAGCTTGCTATCTCATTTATGAATGCAAGTTTAACCACACCAGTAGGACCATTTCTATGCTTCGCAACTATCAACTCCCCAACACCTTTATTTTCAGTATCAGGATTCCATGTTTCCTCTCTGTCTATGAACATAACCACATCTGCATCCTGTTCTATAGATCCAGATTCTCTCAAATCTGAAAGTTGAGGTCTTCGCCCTTGCCTTTGTTCTATTGCCCTCGATAATTGAGAAAGTGCCACCACTGGAACATCCAACTCCTTGGCTATATTCTTCAACCCTTGAGATATTTCTCCAACCTCCAATACCCTGTTGTCTGTATTGCTTCCATGTACAAGCTGAAGATAGTCAACAAAAATAATATCAACTCCTGTCTCCATCGCCAATCTTCGTGCTTTTGTCCTAATTGCGTTAATATGTTGCCCTGCTTGATCATCGATATATATATTTGCGTCAGCAAGTTCTCCCATCGTATCTGCAAGTTTCATAAACTTTTTGTCACTTAATCTTCCTGTTCTAATTTCCCAAAATGGAATATTCGATTGCATACCAAGAAGTCTATCCATAATCTGTGTTTTAGACATTTCAAGAGAGAAAAATGCTACAGTTTTTTTCTCCTGTAGTGCTGCATGTCTCATCATATCCAAAGCTAATGCTGTTTTTCCAACAGATGGTCTTGCTGCAAGCACTATCAAATCTGATTTTTGGAATCCTCCTAACAGATCATCTAAGTCTTTAAATCCTGTTGATATACCTAAATATGCTTCATCACTATCTGCTCTCTCCGCCCTTTCATATGCATCTTTAAGCAGATCTTTTATATGCACAAAGTTACTTTTCGTCCCTGTCTGAGCTACATCAAAGATTTCCTTCTCAGATTTATCTATGACCTTATCTATAGGGGTATTTTCATCAAAAGCTAATTCTGTAATATCTTTAGCTGCCGATAGTAGACCTCTTCTCATTGCACTCTCCTTGATTATTTCACCATATTCTTCTGCATGACCTGATGTTGCAACTGTAGTTACTAAATCCGCTAAATATGCTGCACCTCCTGCACTAGCAAGTTTGTTTTGCTTCTTCAATTTATCTACCACAGTAACTAAATCTACAGGAAGACCATTATTGAACAAATCCAAAATTGCAGAATATATAATTACATGCCTGTTATCATAGAAATGATTGGGGAGTAGCCATGCTGATACATTGATTATGGAATCTTTGTCCATCAGCATACATCCAAGTAAAGATTGCTCCACTTCTATATTTTGAGGGGGAACTTTTCCCTGCATAATTGTTATGCTATTTTAAAAATATTACCTCTACACTACTTTGGTTTTCTTCATCAACCTTCTTCTTGGCTACATTGTAATAGTTTTCTTCTCTCACATTTGCAAAACCAAAATATTCTAAAAAATCCTTACTACTTTTAACTTTCTCACCATTTTTGCTATCTTCTGCATATCCACATGGTATTAATATTGCAGGATCCATATTTGAAATAACTTTCTCCAGTACCTCATAATCCATGAACAGATCACCATTTCCAATAGGGACTATCAGAACATCCACATCTCCTAAATTCTTAGCCTTCTGAGGATCAAAATCTTTTCCTGTTCCCCCCATATATACAACACGAATATTTCTCTCATCTACAATATAGAAATTGTCTTCCAATCCTCTCCTTATCATTATTCCACCAACTTCATATTCTCCTGGGGAATAGATTTCCATAACTGACTTTCTTTTGTCTGGAACAATCTTGTTTTGCAAACCATTATCAATAATAATACCTTTCTTTACATCTTTTTCATAATTTGTAAGAAGAATAACATCCGCTTCCACTTTTCCATTTATTGATTTTCCATCATAAATCGGATCAGTTGCTACAGAAATGTTATCTGTACTCAAAACAAATGTAGTCCACCCCATTTTCCTGATTTTCATACACGATTATTCAAAAATAATTCATTAGTTGATGACGCAAGTATATCAGATATACCAAACACAGTTAAGAACTTACTGTGCTTCCAATGTGCTTTTTACATTTTCTAGAATTGCTTTTTTCATTTGTTCCTTAACCAGTTCTGTTTTCAAACTTTCCAATGATGATATTGATGCTTGAAGCTGAATCATAACCCTATCATCATCTTCCCCGTTTACTATCATCTTCTTAACACTTCCTACTTGTCCCTCCGCTCTTTTTATATGGTTTTGCACTTTCTTCGAATATTTCATTATGGATAGTATATTCAATATTTAACAGTACATCAAATATATTATTAAAATATTACAAAAAGTTTGATATACAGAAAACTCTCTGATATAATCAGCAACGATATGAAGAAGGGAATTCATCCAAAATATAATAATCACTTAACAATTACCTGCTCATGCGGGAATTCTTTTGTTACAGGAAGTACATTAGAGCAGGATACATTAACTGTTGATATTTGCTCAAAATGTCATCCTTTCTATACTGGGGAACAAAAGATAGTTGATACAGACAATTTGGTCAAGAAATTTGAAGAGAGAGTTGCTAAAGCAAAGGGCATGTCTTTTCAAAGTAAAAGACAGAAAATGGCTAAGAGGAAAAAGACTGTTGATGAAATATCGACTAGACCATCTGGTTCATTGTCTCTCAAGGACATGCTTGAGAATGCAAGAATTTCCAAAAAGTAACTTGTTCACCATATAGTTTCATTATGTTATCATTATCCATACATGGATGTTGAATCGCTGAAAACAAAATATGAAGAGAATACTGCCCAAGCCAAAGTTAAAGAATTAGAGCAAGAACTTTCTCAACCTACAAGAAACAAGGATATGTCCTCTTTAAGTAGTGATTTATCTCATTATTCACAACTATCATTACAAATATCACAAATTCAAAAGGCTATTAAAGATTGGGAAGATACAAAGCATATGATCCAAGAAGAACAGGATTCAGAACTCAAGGAAATGGGCAACGATGAAATAGCTTCATTGGAAGAAAAAATAGAAAGTTTAGACAAAGACATAAAAAGGACTGTAGCAGGAAAGGAATTAGCAGATGAGGATGACAGCAAATCAGTAATTATAGAAATAAGAGCAGGAGCTGGTGGCGATGAGGCGGCTCTCTTTGCTTCAGATCTTTTTAGAATGTATTCTAATTTTTCTCTTGGTAAGGGATGGGATGTACAAATCATATATGATAATGTGACACAGGGTGGAGGATACAAAGAGGTTATTGCTCAGATATCTGGCAAGAATGTTTTCAAAAATCTTAAGTATGAAAGTGGTGTACATCGAGTTCAAAGAGTTCCAGTTACTGAAGCTTCAGGAAGAATTCATACTTCTACTGCTTCTGTAGCAATTCTTCCAGAAGCAAATGATGTTGAGGTTGATATAAAACCAGAAGATTTGAAGATAGAGGTTATGAGAGCTTCAGGTGCAGGTGGACAGTGCGTCAATAGAACAGATTCTGCAGTGAGAATAACGCATATTCCAACTGGAATAGTAGTTAGCTGTCAAGAAACAAAACATCAGAGCCAAAACAAAGAGAAAGCTATGGCAATATTACGCTCAAGGCTGTATGACATGAAAAAACAAGAAGAGATGCAAAAAAGATCTGATTTGAGAGTTTCTCAGATTGGATCTTCTATGAGGGCTGAAAAGATTAGAACATACAATTTTCCACAGAATAGAGTAACAGATCACAGAGTTAAGATGTCTTGGTATAACTTAGAAGAGATATTAAACGGAAATATACAGAATGTTTTAGATGATGTTAATAATGCTTTTCTAGATCAGCTATTAGAAAAGGAAATCAGCAGTGGAACAAAATCTTAAGCAATTATTTCAAATACAACGAGTCCTTCAACGTGAGGGTTATTATGATTATGTAAGAATTTCAAAGGAAATATATGATTTCTGCAATGGAAATGAGAAAAACATTTCTGATGTCTTGATAAAGGTAGAGAATGGACAGCCTTGGGAATATGTCAAGGGTTACACGGAGTTTTATGGGTATAAGTTTCTAGTTAATCCTTCGGTGTTAATTCCACGAGTAGAAACTGAGCAGATTATTGATATTGCGAGGCTTGAGAATTCTAATAGAAATTTCAGATCTATTATAGATGTCGGAACAGGGAGTGGTTGTATCATCATTTCCTTAGCAAAGGTTTTTGGAAAAGGTATAGGTTATACTGCAACTGATATTAGTAAAAATGCTCTAAAGATAGCTACTAAGAATGCAGTTGCAAATGGTGTGAAGGGGGATATTACTTTTGTAAAAACGAATTTAATTGATAGTATACCTATATTAGACAATACTTTAATCATAGCGAATCTTCCGTACATTCCAACAGGTATTTATTATACCTTGGATCATAGTGTTACTGATTATGAACCCAAGCTAGCATTAGATGGTGGAAAAGATGGACTAAAATACTATAAAAGACTAATAAAGACCATCAGTCGTGTAAAGGGGAAACAAAATCTTTTGCTTTTAATAGAGATTGACCCTTCTGTAGAGGAAAAGCTTAACGGACTCCTCCGTGATAGAGAAGTCCGTATTATAAAAGACCTAAATAATCTCTCTAGATTTGCCTTAATTAGCTTCTCCTAACTTAGCTTTGAATTTTTGAGTTTCTCCAGATCTATTAACCTCAACTTCCACTTCTTCACCAACCTTATGTGATTGTATCATGTCACTTAAAGAGATTTTTACATCTTCTCCTCCAAATTTGGTTATAATATCACCTCTTCTAATTCCAGCGGAATATGCAGGTCCATTAGGATCAACTTCTACAACCAATGCTCCCGGTACAACATTTGAATAATACAAAGCATCATATTCTGATATCATTCTATATGACACACCTAGATATGGCTTGATAAACTTTCCATAAGTTCTATATTCTTCTAATCTATTTTTAACCTTGTTTATTGGGATTGAGAAAGAAATATTATCAGCATAAGATGTGGTAGCAAAATTTACACCAATAACTTCTCCTTGTGAATTTATAAGTGGACCTCCTGAATTTCCTGCATTGATCGCAGCATCAGTCTGTATAACTCCCTCATATGTTTTCGAAGTAGTTCCAAACCATGAGGAACTTGAAGCAGTAACATTTCTATTTAATCCACTGATTATTCCAGAAGTTACAGAACCTGAGAATTCACCCAATGGTGTGCCTATAGCAAGAACTGATTGCCCAACTAATAAATTATCAGAATCTCCAAGCTTTATAGGTTTGAATGTTTTTCCTTTGTTGTCTATTTCTAAAATAGCAATATCATACAAATCATCTCTTAAAATCTGTTTAACCGAATATTCTTCTCCATCACTTGTTACAACTTTGTATGTACTTGATTCTTCTGAAACAACATGCTGATTAGTAATTATTGTCCCTGATTCATCAACTATAAAACCTGTCCCTATATTACTACTTTGATCAATAACTCCTTTACCTTGTAAGAGAGAAACTTGCGTTACTGCTATGCTCACAACAGATGGTGAAGAGTCTTTCACTATGTCAATAATCAGTTTCTCATCACTATTTACAATAATTTGCTTATTTTCATCTCCAGACACAACTTCATTACATTCTTCCCCTTCTTTCTCTTCTTCGCCTGTAATTTTAGAAACCGCATCTTGAAGTTGAGAAAAATTTTTGTATGTAAGATATGAGGCTGTAATAGCAATCAATCCAAAAGCAAAGAAAAAGATAAACAGACCAAGCAATACATACAAGAACCTTTTCATTGGACGCTGTTTCTTTTGTTTTACAATAGTCCCTTCCTTTTTTTCTTCTGATTTTTCTTTCATATTTTTAACACTATTAGAATTTAAATAGAAAGAATTTCAATGGCTTTATTAAGCTGAGGATCAACCCCTGCTTTAAAGTCTTCATTTGTCAAATCCACCTCTATATCTGGCTTAATAGAATTATCATGATCTATATTCTGTCCATCAGGCAGAAGCCATTTCAAAATTGTAATGTGCAGACTAGAGCCATCAGCTAAATCTAAAACTGTCTGTGCTGTACCTTTTCCATATGTTGGCATTCCAACAATTTTTGCTCTCCCATTTTGTTGCAAACTCCCAGCCAGTATTTCAGATGCAGATGCACTTCCTTCATCTACTAAAACAACAACCTCTATATCAACCAATTTTCCTCCTTTACTAGATTGAAATTCTTTAATGTTCCCAGATCCATCTCTTTCCTTAGCAATAATTTTCCCTTCATCAATGAACTCATCTCCTGCATAAACCGCCGCATCAAAAAATCCTCCCGGATTTCCACGCAAATCTAAAATCATCTTCTTTGATCCCGCTTTAACTATTTCATCAACTTTAGAATCCCACAATCTCTCCCACTCAGCTAGGCTTGTTTCCGTAAATCTATTAACTTTAAGATGGGCAATATCTTTATTTTCTCCAACAAAATCTAATTGCATACTTGACACCGTAATTTCCCTTCTTACAATTTCTATAGACACAGGTTCATCATCTCCTTTGTGTAAAACCGTTAGAGTAACTTTAGTTCCTGCATCTCCTCGAATTTTTGCAACAGCATCGTAAACAGTATCATTTGAAGTAAGTTCATAGTCATCTATTTTTAGAATGTAATCACCTGCACGTATGCCTGCCTCCTTAGCAGGAGACCCTTCAAGCGGACTTACAACTATCACGCTCCCATTTGAATAGCCCAATTCTGCTCCAATACCTTCAAAATATTTTCCACTAATAGATTCGTTAAATTTCTTAGTTTCTTCTGGATCTAAAAATACTGTTGCAGGATCTTCAAATGAATTAACCATTCCTTTAATTGCCCCTGTTACCATTTTTTCAGGATCAACCTTGTCTGCATCAACATACTGTGTAGAAACTATATCCCACACATTCCAAAACATATCCATGTTTACATCTTCCTTTTTACCAAAGGAACTTGCTATTTTTGTTCCATCAACCCTCTGGCCTATCACTACACCAACTACAAACACTGCAACAAATGCTATTGCTGCACTTACTATTTTTTTATACTTGTAATCACTATTTTTCTTTCCTTCCATGACTAACCACCTAAAGTAAAATAAGCAATTTTCATTATACTCTTATGATCTAAAGAGACAAGAATTCAACATTTGCAATACTTATAATCCCTATTAAATCATTCTCCCACTTAACTTTTAGGAATGGTTTTTCACCTTCTTCAACACCTACTACTGTACCTAACATTCCATAATTTGCCAATGACAAAGATCTAATCATAGAATTAATCAATGAATATACAAACAACCCATCATTCTTTTTTTCAAAATCCTTTCTTCCATTCAGGAAAAAGATCTGACTTTCTTCATAATCAACTATCGCAAATGAGCCTATCATATTTTTCAATGCTTGTATTATTTTTTCACTTGTAAATATTTCACCAAATCCTCCCAATACTCCTACAGGAAGTCCCTGTGTACGGAAATCACGATAGTCCATCGAATATGTAAGAACAAACGATGCCCCCTTATTGAACAAATCATTGAGGAGTGAAGGATGAAGATACTTCCCAACAAATACTATCTTGTTATGATAATCAATATCCTCAGCTTTAAGAAGCAAATCCTTTCCATCTCCCAAAAATACAAACTCTCCAAAAACCTTCTTGTTTAATTCTTCATCATTTTTTAAATTGTAAACTTCTGATATTAACTTAATATCAAAAGCATATGCAGGTGAGTTGATTACAATTCCATCAACTGGGTTAATATCAACAACCTTCCCACTAAAAGAACTTTTGATATCAGTAATAACTTCTTCTCCTAAGATATCTAGATACCCCTTCTTAATACGACTTAAATCTATCACACCATCAGATGGAGAAATGAGTTTCTTTACATTCAATCCTCCTGCTACAACTCTTTCTGCAATAATTGTTCCTTGTGTAACCAATTCCCCATCTATACAAGTGATACATTCTAGACATTTCTCCGCAGGAACTCCCATTTGTTCAGGCAAATAGAATGAGTATTTAACAACATTATCTTTTCTTCTTAAGATATTGTCTCCCATTTTTACCAAATCACCCTTTTTGACAAGCACTCGATCTTGCGAAGAGTATGGGATGCTGAATGTGTATTCCTCATATTTTTCAAATATTTTACGCTTTATTATCATCTTTCCACTGTTGAATCTTAAGTTTATTTGAATATGCATCAGGGCCATAAATAATTGGTCTCGGACGAGCATCTATTAGAATAGAATCATAGTAACAACTCTGAGGAGTTGAAATAAAGGATATTTCATTTTTCATATCGTTCATTTTTGCTCCATTTCGCCAACTTCCATTAACTATCAATTTCTCTTGGTGTGCTGGAAGTGAAATCATAGAAAATTGAGGAGAGAGAACAAAAAATTCTGTTCTAGGAATTTCTACTGATTCCGCATATCCTGCAAATATTATTTTATTTGCACCATTTACTGAGCTTGGAATTAATAATTTTGTTATCGATGGAATTACATCTTTCTTTGTTAGTATTATGTCCGTGCTATTTATGCCATAGGCATAGGACTTCCCAAAAGAAACCATTCTCAATTCACTATCAAAAAAACAATCTATATTTCCATACAGTTCTAAACCGTCTGTTAATGCTAATAGTGTACTATATTTCCCAAGAATGTTTGGTATATATCCCGATATAATCATGGCCGTCTTTTGATATATATTCCCAAATTGCTGTAATTTTTGCTTGTTATCTCTGAGGATCGAAAAGTTTTGTATTGTAGTATACGCTCGGACTAAGTCCAAAAGGTTTTGTTCTTTTGAAATATCAAGTGGTCTATCAAGCACAAAATTGCTCCAATAGTTAGTAAGCTCCCTCTCTGATAGATCTGTTGTAAGAAATGCTTCAAAGCGTTTATCATTTATACTATCTATGACTGCTAAGTCCGAATTCCATCCTAATTTTGATTTTGAAAATAGTTTTTTAACACTACCATCCCTTTGATAGATATTTGTAGTTCTAAATAGAGAAAAATCGTAGAGATCCATATCTATATACATCAGATCATCATATCCTAGCCTATCCGCTAATGATTCAATTAAGTTCTGCATGTATTCGTCGTTAATAACTCTCAAGGACAAATCATTTGAAAAATCTCTAACCGACTGAAATATTTTGTCAAAAAAGTGCTGGTTGTCATCAATCACTACTCTTATTCCAGTTATGCCATCTCCTTCATTTTTAAATTTCCTAAATGTAAAAATTGCAAGAGAATTTTTGTCAACAATATTCCAAGAGAAGATTTTTTCAAGATTATTAAAATATTCAAACCAAAATTCTTTCGTAAATATATTATCATCTAACCTATACCTAAGGCTGTTAAGATCAGTATAATCAGAAAGTATATACTCTCTCCTTGCATTGTGATCAGTATACGCTAAGTGCGTCCATATACCATTATCCTTTATCACAATGCTGATATATGCATTTTTTTCGAATATGGACAGTTTCGACATTTTCTAGGTATATCTTACTTAAAAAGACCACTCTTTTCAACAAAAAGGGGAGATTTCTCTCCCCTTTACGGTTACAGGCTTAAACACTACATCTATTCATTAGACACATATGGAAGGAGGGCCATATACCTAGCTCTCTTAATAGCAGTCTGCAATTGTTTCTGATGTTTATGACATACTCCAGACTTCTCTGTTGAAACTATTTTGCCCCTTACTGATGTGAATTTCTTTAACTGATATACATCCTTATACCCTACAGACTTAACACCAGCTTCACAAAGCGGACATTTCAAATTTTGGATAATCTTTCTTTTTCTCCTTGGTTTTTTCTTCCCAGGAGAGAAAAATTCCTCATCAAGAGCTGTTTTATCATCATACTCATCACCATAAAGTGTCTCTTCTTTTTCCTTCACTTCTTCGAGATTTTTTGTTTCCTCCATAACCGCTTGTCAAATCAAATTAAAAAGGTAAATCTTCTTCCAATGGATCTTGATCTTCAGAAGGAGCTTCCTCAGGAACTTCTTCACCTGCAGGCTCTTCCTCTTTTTCCTCTTTCTTCTTAGATGAACTATTATTTTCACCATCAGACCCTACACCTTGTTTACCTTTGCTATCTAAAAGAATCATATCTTCTACCCTAATTTCTGTTTTGTATTTAGTACTTCCATCTTCAGCCTCCCATGATCTAGTATTTAAAGAACCTTCAATGTAAACCTTCATACCTTTTGCTAAAAGCTGTTGGCAAATCTCAGCCATTTTATTCCATGCAACTAAATTATGGAATTCTGCTAATTCCTTTGTCTCCCCATCTGCATCTTTCCAAGATTTATTTGTTGCAAGACCAAATGTAACTACTGGAGTTCCAGAATTTGTATATCTCATTTCTGGATCTCTCGTTAAGTTCCCTATTAGGAGAACTTTATTTAAGGATCTTGACGCCATTTTATAAATATAAATAAATTTAACTTACCTCCACTTTACCTCTCAATTATTAATTTCATATTAAATCTCCAATTCCTTCTTTTTTATTCCCTTACCTATATCGCTCACATCATCAATTTTAACAATCATGAATCTTAATACTTCCTGCTTTAATTGTAATTTCCTTTTAATTTCAGCTATTGACTCTGGAGTCGTTTTGAATTCATACACAATGTAATATCCTTCATTATGACCATTTATTTTGTATGCTAAATACCTTTTTCCCCAAACATCAACATCAACTACTTCCCCACCAAAACCTTTTATCATTTCCACAAACTCTTTGTGAATTTCCTTTCTGAAATCATCTGGCAGAAGAGGCTTCAAAACAACCATCAATTCATAATTCTTTAAATTTTTACTCATTAACACAATTCATCATATTAACAGAACGGATTTTAGCAGAAAACACATCATGACACAAGCATATATGAATCGAAGCAATCATACTACCCACAAATGGCTTTTTCATTATCCTATTCCATTCCCCTTCTAATATATATGCATATATAATACTTCAAAAAATCATTCTCTATGGTCGGGGTGACACGACTTGAACGTGCGACCTCTTGCACCCCATGCAAGCGTTCTAGCCATCTGAACTACACCCCGAAAAATTTTCTCAATGATCTTGTATCAGTATATTGTACTCCAATTATACCAAGTTTTTCTGCTTCTTTAATATTTTCTTCTGAATCATCTATCATAATAATATCTTCATATCTACAATCTAATTCCTTCTTAAGTTTTTGAAATGATTCTATACTTGGTTTTTTGTATTCGTCACAAGAAACAATTTTTCTAAAATACTTCATGAAAGGAATTTTAGAATCATTTTTCCTTAGGAAGTCGTTACTGCTATTTGTAAATAGGTATAACTCAAAATTATTATCAGCAAGATCCCTTACAACACCAAGAACATCAGAGGAAATGCCTTTGTTTTCCTTGCTGTACAAAACATTGTAAAAGTCAAAAACAACCTTTTTTGACATACTACTTTATCTCTATACTGACCTGATTGGGGTTAGTTCCTGCACTTAACCTAAATTCAGTACCGTCTTTAACTCCATCAAATACATAGACTGATGTTTCTCCCTGCCTTAATGATTGTAATTTTATTGTTGTACTCAAGGGTATTTCCCCAATACTCGCCACTTTATCAGAAGAAAGGCTTTCAAAAGTTACTGTAAGTTTTCCAGAATCATCATACGATGCTTTTACTGATGGGATTGGAGATGATCCATTTGATGTAACATTCCAAACAAACTTCAAAATTCCACCCTCATATCCAAATGTATACGATGTTATTGCTGCATTTTTATCAGATCCTACTCCAGAGATTTTTTGTTCCTCTTTAGAGAATTCTTTACTTCCAGTGTCAATATCTTCATCCGTTGTCTTGGTATCGCTAGTATATTTTATATTTACTAAAACATTCCATGTTCCATCCGGATTCTTCTTGCTTTCAAGCCTAAATACAGTTGGTTTAACACCAATATCATATATTTCCTCATCTTGTACACTGCTAACATTCCTATATATTTTACTGATTCCATCTACCCCAATATTTTTACTACCTTGATACGCGATCCCTGTTTTATCTTCGGTTATGTTATTCAACTGTACTCTGATTACACCTGCTCCAGATATGTATGATGCATTAACAAATGGTTCTTTGCCATCTTCACTGCTTAACAAGAAAGATACTTCATGATACCCATTTTTAGCAGTATTAGAAACGCCCTCTATGACATATTTACTTTCAGAATCTTCCCCTACTGTCTGAGCTTCAACAGTATACTTTGAGAAATCAATAGTACTCTCATTTGTGGTATTCTCTTCCTTCTCCTCTTCCTTAGTATTGTTACTGTCTGTATTAGTATCTTCACTTTCCTGCTCCTCCTCTTTATTCTCATTTTGTTCCTGCTGAATTTCTGTATTCCCATCTTCTTCTTCATTATTTTTCTTTTCTGTCTGTGAAAATATGTATCCCAACACTCCCGCTATTATCACTAAGACAACAATAAAGTATTTGGTTTCTTTCTTCATACTTTTTAGTTCTCTTAATAAATTTAAGTAACATTCAAATATATACTACCATGATTAGCTTGCTACTTGTATACCTACATCATATATTGAAATCACGAATCTTTGTGATAGCATGGTGTATATGGCAAAGACCATCATTATGAACCAAAAGGGGGAAGAAGTAGACAGAACTTCAGAAGACTTCGATATTGCAAAGGGAAAAAATCAGGATCATAAAGAGACTATAAATGAACTTCCTCCGAAGACAGACGATGTTAACGCTACAAAAGGGGAAGAGAATGTGAATGAAAATATTAATGGAGAAAATAGTGGAACATCGAAGAAAAAGATGATTGCGGGATTAGCAATAGCAATGATAATGCTTCTTGGAATAGTAGCTTTTTATTATTTTGGAATATACAAACTAAAGCCTAAAGATCCTTCTGATATAGTCTCTTTCTCTACTGAATATATACCATCTTTTGCTCCACCGAAGGTATTTAGTACAGATCTTCCTCTATTGGAAGAGCCTGAACAGCCAAGAACAGAGGAAAGTCCTCTAAATGGTTTACTCTTCACAAAGAAAGAAATGGATGAAATGAAAACGAGAAGACCTGTTGCTGTAATGATAAATAATCATGTACAGGCAAGACCTCAATCTGGGCTATCTAGTGCAGATATTGTATTTGAAACAAACGCTGAGAGTGGAATTACAAGGTATTTAGCAATTTTTTGGAGTAATGCACCTGAAAAAGTTGGATCTATTAGAAGCTTGAGACAGTACTATTTAGAATGGCTAAGTGAATATGACCCAATACTCATACATGACGGATGTGCAGAGACTGATAGCCCCCTCACCAATGCATGTGGAAACATTTATACATATGGGACAAAAGATATATCAACATATGGATCGTGGAGATTAAACGATGGAGTTCGGTTTGCTCCACATAACGAGTATTCTTCAATAACTAATGCGTGGGAATATGCTAAGAAAATGAATTGGAATACATTTCCATCAATTATTAGTGGATGGCAATTTAAAAAGGATGCTAGTTTAGAAGATCGTGGGCAGAGAACTCTTGTAAAATTAGTCTTTCACAAAGAGATAAATAATAATGGATTGTATGATGTTACTTGGACTTATGACAGACCAACAAATACATATTTGAGAAAAGTTGGCAACAAGATTGATATAGATCAGGAGAATAATACTCAAGTATCTGCCAAAAATGTAGTGATACAACAGGTTCAAATGTCTCTTGCTGGAGATGATCATGGGAGATTGGTTATCAAAACAATTGGAGAAGGTGATGCAGTGATTCTTCAAGATGGAAAGATAATAAATGGGACTTGGAAGAAAACATCAAGGCTCGATAGAACAAAGTACTACGATTCAGAAGGAAAGCAGATTTCATTCAACAGAGGGAAAGTTTGGATAGAGGCTATTGGCAAAGGAGTTGGTGAGTTCAACATAATAGAGCAATAGAAAGAATACCATCTTTCGTTTGTTCTCCAAATCAAGTAAAACAACTCTCTTCAAGTAAAATGTGATATAATTCAGATAATAATATTATGAGTCAACATCGATCCTGATATGTTGAAAAATCTTTTCATCTCTAAAGTAAGAATAAGTATTCTCACTGTCTTTCTGTCAAATATTAACACACCGTACCACGTACGTGGACTTGTAAGAATGTTGGATGAAGAGATAAATGCAGTAAGAAGGGAATTAATCAATTTAGAAAATGCTGGAATACTTAAATCTAAAAAAGAGGGAAACAAGCTGGTATATAGGGTAAACAAAGAATGCCCAATCATATGGGAATTAAGATCTATCTTTTACAAAGAATCTGATTTGGGAAAAGCCATAATATCTAAAGTAAAAACAATAGAGGGAGTAGATATAGCAGTGCTTACAGACAGCTTCATTAAGTCAAAATACGAAAATGACACAGATGTTGATTTCCTCTTTATCGGAAGCATGAAAATCAGAGAACTATCTTCGGTCATGAGTCAAATAGAAAAAGAATTTAATAGAGAAATAAGATATAGTGCAATAACAAAGGAAGATTTTGACTTTGCTAGAAAAAAGAAAGAACCATTCTTGATGAATATTCTACAAAACGATAAGATAATCCTAATCGGCCAGTTATCTGATCTACTTTGAAAACATATATGAAAATCAAATTTAACGTAAAGCCTTTGCTCTCATATATTTCTCTCGCAATTATTTCTGCAATTTTAGTTGCAGCGATTTTGATTGCACTACCACTTACAGAAAAAATATCTGATGAGATAAACTTTAACCTTGTGACCAAGGATTCATCATTTTGGTCAAAGGAATACATACTTGCCTTACAAACCTCCGATGAGAAACAAGTACAAGAAACAAGAGAGGTACTGTACAGAAGATTGAGAAGTTTTTCTGTTGAGAGAGAATCTGTCTATGTTGTGCCCTCTGATGAGGAAGGAATATCAAAACTCAAAGTTGTTATTAGCTCTGCCAAAGATCAAAAACTTGTAGAAGAATTAATTAAAAATAGATTCCAATACAAGATAATGACCAAAAAACCTGATGTGGACTTTGAGAATTCAGAAGATCAGTATGCATATATGATGGAAGAAAATTATGATCCAACTGACTGGGATTATCAAGATTTTAGAGACATATACCTTACAAAACTAAAGACAAACAGTGGAACGTATTCATACTTTGCATTGTATAAGCTATGGCCTAACAAAGAAAAAGAGTTTGTAAATTTCCTATCACAATATAAAGGGCAAATGATAGGTGTAAGCATAGATGGATATATATCACCATATCAAGTTCCAGAAGATGTTGATCAAGGAGCATTCCTCTTTGCTCTTCCTGTCTATACAGAAAACAAAGACGAAGCAGAGGTAATTTCAATTTTGTATAATTCAGGAAATATCCCTGTGGAATTTACTGTCCAAGAGGAAACAGACCTTCCATCTCCCATAGCATCTATCGATTACCTCAAAATATCTGTCGCTCTAATAATAGCTTTGGTTACCGCTTATATATATATATTAATATTTAAGCAATCAACCCCTAAGAAATTAACAAGATCTTTCTTGGCAACAGTTATTACTATTTCTGTGTATATAACAATTCTAAAAATACAACATATCCCTGTATATACACTCCTACTTGCTTTAGAATGCATAATGGCGTCAATAGCAATATATATGTTTGAGGAAAATAGAGAATCACGCAAATTTACTCTCTGCATTCTATTAGCATTTCTCCTTGTAATAGTCTTCTTGGGAACAGGACTTATGTCAGAATTTGCGAAAGAGATGATTTGTATTCTCCTACTATCAGCATTGTCTCTTCAAATATCTCAAAGATACATAGATAAAGTAAGAAAGATATAACTATGGAAATATTTTTAAATGTTTGGAACAATTGGAGCCTGTATCAAAAAGTAACCACTACTCTTTTATTAGTCCTCTTGTTTTTAATAATTATTCTAAGCGTTAGATTTGCTACTAAGAGTAAACAATATACTATATTTACAATCATTTCTCTAATAGCTTCTGCACTTTTAACAATTGCTTCTTTCGTCTTTGTAAATGTAGTATTTGGGACAACAATAACATACATGTATATGCTTGCCCCAATAATCATATTAATGATTAACCTATTCAACATCAGTTCAAGTGTTGGTTTCTATATCAAGAATAAAAAATTGAAAAAGTTAGACATTGATAAATTAAAGAAAGAATTCCTCATGGATACTGTACATCTTACTGTTTTACTAATTCCTATGTTCTCTGCTTTCTGCATATTTATTACAGAACCACTTCTTACATTCATTCTATTAACCATGCTTGTAAGCATTGCTGTTCTCTGGACCAATTACTCCCTCATATATTGGCTTTTCAGAAAGAATGCATAATCAACAGATTATTGTAATTGCCGGACCCACAGCATCTGGGAAATCTCAATTGGCATTGCAAATTGCAAAGAGAATAAATGGAGTAATTATCAATGGAGATTCTAGGCAAATATATAAAGAGATGAATATAGGGACGGCAAAGCCAATCCCTGATGAAGTAAAAAATGGTATCTGGTACATACAAGGAGTTCCACACTATCTCTACTCTTTTGTTTCGATATCTACAAGATATACAGTGTATAACTATCAAAAAGATGTATATTCATTGCTCAAAACCCTTCCAAAGGAAAAAATCCCAATTATCACAGGAGGAACAGGGCTATACATAGACTCCGTATTTTTTCATTACAATTTAAAAAAGGAGTTTATTTCCAATAAATATGCATCATATTCTCTCGATGAACTAAAGGAAATACTTGGAGAAGATGAGCTTGGAAAGCTTAATGAAAGTGACAGAGAAAACCCAAGAAGACTATTAAGAATATTACAAAAGAGAGATTCTGGAATACCAATAATAAATAAAAATATCCAAAATACAAGCACAGACAATGGATTATATTTTGTCTTAGATCTTCCAAAGGAGATTCTTCAAGAAAGAATACGCATTAGAGCTGAAAAAATGTTCGAAGATGGACTGGAAGAAGAAAATGAACAGCTACGCAAATTATTTAGTAAAGATCTTCCAGCCTTTCAGACTATTGGATACAAGGAATTCGACGATTATTTCGATGGGGAAAAAGATCTAGAAACAGTAAAAACTGACATAATCAAGCATACTAATCAATATGCTAAAAGACAAAGAACTTGGTTTAGAAGAAATAAAAATGCAATATGGATAGATAAATATTCTGATATTGAAAAGTTACTACTCTAATTCCACCTTCTCAACTATTTCATATCCTCCATCAACAGTTTTGAGCATATATATATTCTCAACTCTAAATCGAATACTAATTTTTTCCAAATTCTTCGACATAAATGTTAGGTCTCTCACAATATTGGAGTTTTCTTGTGGAGATAGTTCTTTACTTACTCTTCCAAGCGTTAAATGTGGGACAAAATCAACATCATCACTCAATCTAAGTATTTTTCTAAGTTCCAGACAAAGTTCTCTCATATTATCACCACCTTCTTGAACTTCCATGAATATGAGCTCTTTGTATTTTCTTGATATTCCAAGTTTTACCCTGCCAAGCTTTACATCAAAACTATTAAATTTGAATTTTTTCAACTTGAAATTAATGTACAACTTTCTAAAAAAATTAATCTTTTCCCCTAGATATACAATAGTTAAATGATACCCCTGTGGTTTTACCCATCTAACATCAACACCAAAACCGTTAAATACTTCCTTTATCTCATCTGATACTTCTGATATCTTCTGAATTGAGTTTTTGTCTGGAACAAAGCCTAAGAAGAATCCCATAAGCAGATTACACAGATATTTTATCAATATTATTCATAAATGGCCTTAAAACATCAGGAATTGTAATACTCCCATCTTCCTGTTGGTATGTTTCAAGCAGAGAAACCATTAGCCTACTAGTGGCTAGACCTGACCCATTAAGTGTATGCATATATTTAATCTTCCCACTTTTCTCCTCTTTATACCTCATATTTCCTCGTCTTGCTTGATAATCACGAACATTTGAAACTGAACTGACTTCATAATACATATCTAATGATGGTATATATACCTCAATATCGTATGTCCTAGCAGCAGAGGCAGAACAGTCTCCTGCAGCAAGTTTAACAACTCTGTAATGAAGTTTAAGACCACTTACCAATGCTTCTGCTTTTGCAACCAGTTCATCAAAAGCCTTTTCTGAACCATCCTCTGTTGTGAATTGATACATTTCAACCTTGTTAAATTGATGCATCCTTATCAATCCTTTTTCATTTGCTCTGTAGCTTCCTGCTTCTCTTCTGTAGCATGGTGTATATGCAAAAAACTTTTTAGGAAGTTCTTTCTCATTTAGCACTTCATTTCTAAAAATATTTGTAAGAGCAGTTTCAGCAGTAGGAATTAAGCATAACCCATCTTGCACCCAATATACATCTTCTTCAAATTTAGGTAGTTGTCCTGCACAATATGCAGAATCTCTAGTTACTAGATTAGGAGGGATTATCATTGTATATCCTGATTTGATATGTTCACTTATGAAATAATTTATAACTGCCCACTCCAATCTTGCACCTAGGCCAGTATACATATTAAAGTTATTCCCAGATATTTTTGATGCAGTATCTAAATCAAATAATCTGAGATTTTTTCCCAATTCTACATGATCCTTAATCTTAAAATTAAAAACTGGTTTTTCACCAATTATTTTAATAACCTTGTTTGCCTCTTTTCCACCTGCAGATACGTCGTCATCTGGTATGTTCGGTAATACTTCTAATTCATGTGTTAACTTTTCATCAAGATTTTTTAAGTTTTCTTCTGCTTCTTTAACTTCTATGGATTTTTTCTTCAATTCCAAAAGAAGATTTTTAAATTCATTACTATTTTTATCAACAGAAGACATCTTTGCATTGTACTCATTTTGTTCCGCCCTTTTTAAATCAAAATCACATTGGGCTTGTTTTCGAAGATTGTATGTTGATATTATTTCATCCAAATTCAGTGAACTTTTATCCATTCTCTTAAGTAAGGCTTTCTCTACATTGTCTCTGTCTTGTACTATTCTTTTTATGTCTATCACGAAAATTTGTATTTAGAAATTAAAATCTGTACTAAAGATTATATTCTCCAGTATGCTTGTTATCAAGAAAGGGTATATTCTTCTTAATTAACTGTTATACCTTCCATCTGCAATCCTTCAAATAGTACACTAGAGGGTGATAATGAATCATAGAATATCCCATTACCTGACCATTCTCCCT
>DAOOVU010000004.1:0-32996 GCA_035370505.1 Candidatus Dojkabacteria bacterium
TCTTTCTTTCCACCTCACGAGGATCTCTTGTAACAAGTTTACTTTTTCTTAATACCGGCTTTAGACTCTCATCCATTGAGTACAACGCTCTGGAAATTCCTAATTTAATTGCATCCATCTGCCCATGCACACCTCCTCCATTTACCTTAGCAGTAAAGTAATATTTATTTTCAAGACCGAGGACTATGAAAGGTCTATTTATTATAACTTCAGACTTTGGTCCAAAATATTCATCTATGCTTTTCCCATTAATACTAGATGCTTTATCACCTTTATACACCCTTACTCTGGCTGTAGATCTTTTTCTTCTTCCTACTCCTTCAAAATATTTCTCCACCGTTTAAAATATTACAATTTAATAACTTCAGGCTTTTGTGCTGTATGTTTATGCTCTGAATTTCTATACACAAACAATCTTGCAAGTCTTTTGTCTCTCAGCTTATTGTTTGGAAGCATATTTTTTACTGCATCGATAATAACTTTTCGAGAATCTTTTTCCATTTGTTCATCAAAACGTGTTTCTTTTGCTCCCCCAGGATACATTGAATGCCTAAAATATATCTTTTTTGTCTCCTTTCCTCTAGTAAGTTTTACATCATCACTATTTATTACAATAACATAATCGCCACAGTCAACTCCCGGAACTATTTCAGGTTTCTCCTTACCAATCAATAATGAAGCTATTTTAGTTGCAGTTCGTCCAAGTATTTGATCTTTAGCATCAACAAGATACCATTTCCTTTTTACATCATTTTGTTTTGTCCAAATTGTTTTGTATTTCATTATTTCTACTATTTAATTAAAGTCCTGATCTAGTATTAGCTCTTTGTGCTTTTTTAACAACTGCGGTTTTGTCTATTCTCTTTTCATTTTTAACATTAGCAGTTTTTTCAACTTTTTGAACAGTTTTCTTCTTTTCTTCAATATTTTTATCCTTTTTAACAACTTTCTTTTTCTCCATTCCTTTCAAAGTAACTCTTGATTTTTCAGCATTATCACCTGATCTAAATCCAATTTTTGTTATGACTACACCAATATTTTCTTTTTTAATGTATTCATAAAACTTTTTTACAATGTCATCACTTCCAAATATATTTCCAAGTTCTCTTCTAAACTCTAATGATTGACCTTTAGAGATGCCCTTTGCTATCAAAGAAGAAGAATCTTGTTTCAGTACTTTTGCCTTTGGGGTAGTTGTAACTACACTGTTATGTTTAAACAAAGACCTCAAAAGGTTTCTTCTCAAAGAATTTCTATGTGATTGCTTTCTTCCTAGTTTTGCTTTCTTAACTCTCTTGTACATTATCTTTTAACCCTTAATATTAATACCATAATCAGTGAGTAATTCCAAAATTTCATTAAGTGATTTATTTCCAAAACCTGGTAAGCTTAAGAGTTCAGTAGCAGTCGTTCCTCTAAGGTCTGCCACCGTTTTGAATCCTCCTGCTAAAAGACCTGTTTTAGACCTCTTTGAAATTGGAAGATCTTCTATTTTCCAATTGCCTATCTCATCATTTTCAGAAGTTTGTTCCTTATTTTCTTCGGCCTGTATAGTATTTGCCTTTTCTTCAAGAGCAATTACTTCTTCTTTAGCCATACCCATTGCAATCATCACTTTACCTGCAAACTCTTGGAGTATCTTAGCAGATTCTACAAGAGCATCTTTTGGTGCAATTCCACCATTTGTTAGAACTCCTATTAGTACCGCATCTAAGTCTGTTTCTTGTCCTTTTCTTGCTTGTTCTACACTCAAACTTACTCTTTTAACTGGTGAAAAATCACAATCCATTGGGATCACCCCTATCTCTTTTCTCTCAGAATCATCAACCTGTTTATATCCAATCCCTGATTCAACTTTAAGTTCCATTTCAAGAGAGGAAGAAGCGTCTGTCAAGGTAGCTATATGAGCATCTTTATTTACAACTTCCAAATCTCCTGAGACTTCAATATCTCCAGCTGTAACTTCTTTCTTTCCTTTTACTTTTATTTTACATGTAAAAACATCATCTGAAGAAGTTTTGAATTTTACCTGTTTTAGATTCATTATGACATCAACTACATTCTCCATTACTCCATCTATCGTAGTATATTCATGATCTATACCTTTGATTTTTACACTGGTTATTCCTGTTCCTTTAAGACTAGAATACAATATTCTTCTAAGCGAATTGCCTAAAGTATGACCATATCCCCTAGGTAAAGGAGAAATTAAGAAAAGTCCATAATTTTCCTTTTCTTCCTTTATGGTAACTCTTATGTCCTTAAATGCTTCCATTAGTAAAATAATAACAAAAATTATCTAGAGTAGAACTCAATTATTAGGTTCTCCTTTATTCCTTCATCAATCTCGTCCCTAATAGGCATTCTTACAACTCTGCACGATTCTCCACTTCTTTCAATCCATGAAGGAGACTCAAACAGTTTCTGTGCTGGTGCAAGTTTAGCCTTTGTCAATTCAACAGAATCATTCTCTGTAAGTTCATACGACGGAATCGAAAGTTTCTTACCATTAACCTTAACATGACCGTGTACCACATACTGTCTAGCTGCAGCTCTGGATGGTGCAAGTCCTGCTAAATACAAAACATTGTCTAATCTAAGTTCTAAAAGTCTCAAAAATTCTAAACCTTTATCCGTGTTCCTAGTTTTGGACCTTCTGTCCGCTTCTTTATATACCGAATGCATCTGCTTTTCTCTCAAACCATATATTCTCTTTACTTTTTGTTTCTCCCTTAATTGGAATCCATAGTTTGAAAGTCTAGCTCTTCTCTTGTTTCCATGCTGTCCAGGAGCAAAAGGTTTTCTTTGAAGACCATTTTTTTCAGAAAAAGATCTTGAACCTTTTAAATGTAGGTTTACTCCTTCTCTTCTACTCAATTTTTCTTTTGGTCCAGTGTATCTTCCCATTACTTAAAATATATATCTTAACTACTTTCTTGGAGCTTTTCTTGCTCTGCATCCATTATGTGGAATAGGTGTTTTATCAACTAACATAGTTATCTTCAACCCAGCAGAATCCAATCCCTTAACTGCAGCATTTCTTCCAGCTCCTGGTCCTTTAAGAACAACTTTAACTTCCCTTAATCCATATTTCTTTATAACTTTTTCTGCAACATCTAAGGCTGCCTTTGTCGCAGCATAGGCAGTACCTCTCTTTGCACCTTTAAACCCTATTCTAGATGGACTTCCCTGACCTAAAACTTCTCCATTCTCATCAGCTATTGTAATAATCGTATTATTAAAAGTAGATTGTACAGTGACAACTCCACTTTGAACATTTTTCTTTACAGTTTTTGTTTTCTTAACTTTTGCAGTTTCTGCCATATTTTTATGTATTATGTTTTATCTAAAGTTCTCTTTAAACCACCTACAGGCCTACTCTTCCCTTTTCTAGTTCTAGCATTATGCCTAGTCCTCTGTCCCCTTACAGGAAGACCTAATTTGTGCCTGATACCTCTGTATGCTCTAATATCTTTAAGTCTTTTGATATTTCTAAATATATCTTGTCTTAATTCACCTTCGACCGTAAAGTTCGATTCTATCACTTTTCTTATTTTATCCAATTCTGTCTCTGATAAATCCTTAACTAACACATCTTTATTAACATTGCTCTTCTCACAAATCTTTTTAGCACTTGCTTCGCCTATTCCATATATACTCATCAGCGAAACCCATACTTTTTTGTCATTTGGTATTTCAATTCCTGCGACTCTTGCCATTTTAGAAACAAATAATTTAATTAAAACTAGCCTTGTCTTTGCTTATGTTTAGGATTCTTTTTACAATAGACATATACTCTGGATTTTCTCTTTACCACATAACAATCAGGACATCTTTTTTTTACAGAAGCTCTTACTTTCATTTTTATTAAAGTCTATATGTTATCCTCCCCATTTCTTTATCATAGGGAGTCATTTCTATCTTAACCTTATCACCCTCCAGTATTCGAATGTAGTGCATTCTCATCTTCCCAGATAGGTACCCAACAACCTGATGCTTGGATCCATTCACATCGATCTCAACAACAAATTGAGTATTGGGAAGGCATTCTTTTACTATTCCATCAAATTCGAAAACTTTTTTGCTGTCATTCATAGTTTATCTAATGCCCCCTTTACTTAAAACCTTCCGGATTATACCAGAAGAGTACTATTAATTCAATAAAGATCTTAATTTAACACTCATCAACATCTCAAAAAAGAACATGCAGAGAATAACAAAAAATATATGCATTTACAAGTTCAATTTCTTAACAACTTCTTCATGTATGTCTTCAATTGATGGTGAAGCATCTATTTCAATTAAAATTCCTCTTTTCCTGTAAGCATCAAGTATTGGTTCTATCGTTCTATTATATTCTAAAAGTCTTTCTTTTATTTTTTCAGGCTTATCATCTTCCCTCCTTATCAATTCTGTACCACATTTTGAACAGAATCCATTTTTTTCCTCTGGTTTATATTTATCATGATATGTGGCACCACATTTAGGACAATATTTGCGAAGAGACATTCTTTCAATAGCACTCTTTTCATCCAATTTGAAATGAATAAACTT
Source organism: Candidatus Dojkabacteria bacterium (assembly GCA_035370505.1). Taxonomy (GTDB): domain Bacteria; phylum Patescibacteriota; class Dojkabacteria; order SC72; family SC72; genus UBA5232. Next base: position 4,555 of record DAOOVU010000004.1, read on the forward strand.
GTCTAATACTCTACCTTTTTGTTTAAGAAGATCATCAAATAGATCTATCTGTCCAACACTTCTTACCACTGATACAAACACCCAGTTTTTATTTTTATCATATTTATCAACCCATTTAGGAAGCATCTTGTATATAATTTCATCAGGAACAAATTTTCCTATTTTTACATACTCATATGCCTTAAGAGCATCTGTGTCACCCTCTTCTACCATCTTTCTTATCATTTCACCAGTTCCAATATTTTCAAAGTTATACTTTTCAACGAGAAGTTCTGCTTGAGTATCTTTTCCGCTTCCAGATGGACCATGAAATAATAATGTCATCATAAAGATTGAAAAACTAGAATAATATTACAAATATTTATTGTAGCTTCTGACGGTTATCATTGATTCCACTTGTCTCTTTACCTCCAAAATAACACCAACAACTATTAATAATCCTGTTCCTGAATATACCGATCGTGGGATTAAGCCTATCTGAATAAAGACATCTGGAAGTATTGATAAAACTGCTAAGAATATTGCTCCAATTGTAGTAAGTCTAAAACTTACCTTTTTGAGATATTCAGCAGTATTCTCTCCAGGTCTTATTCCTTGTATGAATGCTCCCTGTTTCTGCAAATTTTCTGCTAATTCATCTGTTTTAAATACAACAGTCAAATAAAAGAAGGAAAAGGCAATAACCAAAACAAATATTAAAGAATTATATATATATGGGTTACTAAGCCAGTCTAATATCCTTTGAGTAAAATCCGTTAGTCCCTGATTGTAATTCTTGCTCACCAAAAACTTACCAATTAACTGTGGAAATGAAATAAATGCCATAGCAAAGATTACTGGCATAACTCCAGATTGTGTAGGCTTTATGGGAATATAGCTTTCCATTGCTCCACCAGCACGGACTCTTCTCGAGTATTGTATTTTTACTCTTCTCTCCGCCTGAGTAACAAATACAACAGAGGTTACAAGCAATAATGAAATTAAGCCAAATACAATTTTCTGAACTGAATCCATTGTTAGGAAATTACTTCTTATCGTACCCGGAATACCAGATAATATTCCAAGCATAATTAGATACGAAGAACCTCCTCCTACACCACTTTCTGATACTAATTCACCAAACCACATCATTACGACAGAACCGGCAGTAAGTGTACCAGACATAGCAATCAACTCTAATGTTCCCAGTTTTGATATCAACCCCATTGCCAGAAGAGAAGAATATATTACAAAAGATTGAAGGATAGCTAATGGAACTGTAACTATTCTTGTGTACATTGAAATCTTTCTCCTACCCTCCTGACCTTCTTTACCTAATTCTTCTAATTTTGGAATAACAGTACCTAATAACTGGAATATAATTGATGAGTTGATATAGGGGGTTAACCCTATTGCTACAATGGAAGCTGTTTCAAGAACACCTCCTGAAACTGTAGAGAGAACTTCGCCAACACCAGTACCTTCGAATAACTGCTTTATTGCTTCCGCAGGTATACCTGATACTGGAATTGCAGACAGTACCCTGTACACAACCATTATCATTAGAGAAAAGAATATCTTTTTCCTAATCTCCTCTGTTTTCCAAATAGACTTAAGTTTTTCTGAGAGTTTCTCCATCTTAATGCAGATTATTTGATCATTCCACCAGCTTCTTTTATCTTCTCCACAGCACTTTTCGAGATATTAATTCCTTCAATGGTCAACTTCTTCTTTAAATCTCCTTTTCCCAAAATTTTCACCTCTTCTGAATTCTTTTTTACTATTCCCTTTTCCTTTAGGCTATTGATGTTAACTACCTCACCCTCATTGAAATATTTCTCCAAAGTTTCTAAATTAACGGCACTAACGCTTTTCTTAAACTTCCTATTAAATCCTTTGTATTTTGGCATTCTTCTAAAAAATGGAACATTTCCTCCTTCAAAAAATTCGAGTGATTTGTGTCCAGCTCTCGATTTTTGTCCTTTAGTTCCTCGCCCTACTGTATGACCTCCAACACCAGAGCCATAACCTCTACCAAGCCTTTTAGTTTTTTCCATTCTATTTTTCCTTTTAGGTATATTTTCAAGATTCATTACTTCTTTGGATTCATTTTAACTTTTTTCTCATTTCCTTTTGATTTCACTCTTCCTGAAGCTTTTTCTTTTTTTAATAACTTTCTTCTCTTTTCTTCCTTTTCTTTCTTTTCTTTTTCTGCTTGTTCCTTCAACTGGATTCTGTCCCTCATTTTTGTCATTCTTTCTAAAACTCTTCCACTTCTTAATGATTTGAGTGCTTTGTAAGTACAGTACGCATTACCATTTGGATCAGAACTACCTAATATTTTTCCATATACATTATCAACTCCAGCCATCTCTAAAACTGTCCTCACTGAAGATCCAGCTATAACTCCAGTACCTGGACGAGCAGGTCTAAGCAATACCTTAGAAGCACCATATTTCATTGTCACTTCATGAGGAATTGTATCTCCTATCAATTCAATCTTTGAAGCTCTCTTTGAAGCAAGTCTCTCACCTTGCTCTACTGCACCTCTCACGTCTGCTCCACGCCCTAATGCAACACCAACCGTACCATGTCTATCCCCAACAACAACCACAGTACTAAACCTTAATCTTTTTCCACCTTTAGTAACCTTAGCTACCCTCCTTATCGGTAGAGATTTCTTCTCAAACATTTTTCTTTCTTTTGTATTTTTTTTATCTCCTTCTTTCATATTTTTACCTTAAATTTTAATACCTTCTTTTCTTAATTCTTCAACAAATTTCTGTATCAAACCATGATATTTGTATCCACTTCTATCAAACACAAGTGAATCAAATTTTTTAGCTTCTTGTGCAAACTTCTTTGCCATCTCTAATATATCCTTTTCATTTTTCTTTGACATAAACGACTTAATAACGACACTTTTATCATCATCAGCAAGCCCAGCATAAAAATACCTGTTGCTTTTGAAAACAAATACCCTAGGTTTTTCAGATGTCCCATGGATATTCTTCCTGATATGAGCTTTCCTTCTTATTCTTCTTTCTTTTTTAGTTAAGTTTGCCATTTTATGATTTTATACTAGATTTAGAACTCTTTCTTCTCACATACTCTCCTTCGTACCTAATTCCTTTCCCTTTATACGGCTCTGGCTTTCTTATTTCTCTGATACCAGCAGCAAACTCTCCAACTTTTTGTTTATCATACCCTTTTATCACAATTTTTGTCTCTTCTGGAACTTCTATTGTAATACCTTCAACAGGATCTATTTTAACAGGATGATTCCATCCTAAACTCATAACCAAAGTCTGACCTTCCATTCTTGCTCTGTATCCAACTCCGACAAGTTCAAGTTTTCTTTCAAATCCATTTTTAACACCTTGTATTGCATTACTTATAATCATACGATAAGTACCATGATTAGACTTCGCTTGTTTAGTATCATTATCTCTTTTTACCAAAACTTCTCCATTTTCAATTTCACATGATATTCCTTCTGGAAGATTAATTTTTAATTCTCCCAAAGGGCCACTAACTGTAACACAGTTTTCACTAACTCCAACTTCAACTCCTTCTTCAATTTTTATTGGTTTTAATCCTATTCTAGACATTTGATTACCAAACTTCACATATTAACTCTCCACCAAGACTTCTACTTTTAGCTAAAGCTCCAGACATTAATCCTTCTGATGTACTAATTATTGATATTCCTCTTCCATTCATTACTGGCTTAATTTCTTGCTTAGAAACATAGATCCTCTGCCCTGGTTTACTTACTCTTACCAATTTTGTAATTACAGGTTCATTATTTACATACAAAAGTTTAACTTCGATACAATTTCCTTTCTCTTCATAGCTATCTATCATTTTCTCATTCTTTAACACTTCCAGTATTGCCTTATTCATCTTTGTATTAACTACAAGAACAGTATCTTTTTTCCTCATTATTCCATTTTGTATTCTTGCTAATAGGTCAGCTATTAAATCATTCATTCTTTTTAATTATTAAATTACCACACTGATTTTTTAACCCCAGGAACTTTTCCTTCACTTGCTAGTTGCTTGAAACAGATCCTGCAAATACCGTAGTGTCTAATATATCCTCTTGATCTTCCACAAATTTCGCACCTATTATACACCCTAGTGCTGTATTTAGACTTCTTTTTCAATGCTTTTGCTTTGTATTCTTTAGCCTTTGTTGACATCTTTTCTAAATGGAAAACCAAATTTATCTAAAAAAGCTCTTGCTTCATCATCCGTTCTTGCCGTAGTAACCAATGTAACTTCTAAACTTCTTATCTTATTCACTTCATTAGGATTTATTTCTATAAATACAGTATGGTCATCAATTCCCAAGGAATAATTTCCATGTCCATCAAAGGCTTTAGGACTCAAACCTCTAAAGTCTTTCGTTCTTGGTAGTACGATATTTACCAGTTTATCAAAAAATTCCCACATTCTATCACCTCTTAATGTAACTGACTCTCCTATCTCCATTCCTTCTCTGACTTTAAATGCTGAAACTGCCTTTTTTGCTTTATTAACAACAGGTTTCTGTCCAGATATTTTCATTAAAATCTCACCAACTTCATCTATCGCCCCTTTATTTGTTAATGCTTCCCCAACACCAACATTTATGACAATCTTTTCTAAGGTAGGAACCTGCATAATACTCTGATACTTTCGTTCATCCATTAATTCCTTCTTTATTCTTTTGTTGTATTCTTCATGTAATCTTGCCATTTTTATTCTTTCTTTTCTTTATTAATTTCTTTAGGTTTTTTCTCCTCTTTTTTCTTTTCTACAATCTCTTCCTTCTCTTCTACTATGCTCTTTCCACACTTTTTACATATTCTAACCAATTTCTTCCCTTCTTTCTTTGTACTTAGTCTTGTAGCTTTTTTACACATAGGACACACAAACATAACTTTAGATGCAGGAAAAGGCTTTTCTATTGTAATAATCTCCGATGTCCTAGTCCTGCCATCACCCTTCAGATGTCTCTGGTATAGATTCAAGCCTTCCACTATAACTGATCGTTTCTTTTGATCAACAGCCCTAACCACACCCACCTTTCCTGAATCTTTTCCGTATAATATTTTAACTGTATCTCCTTTTCTGATTTTCATATTTTTAATGTCTACCTTTATAATACTTCTGGAGCTAAAGAAACTATCTTATCAAAACCTCTTTCCTTTAACTCTCTTGCCACAGGACCAAATATACGACTTCCCTTTGGCACTTTATTCTTTGGTTCTATTAGCACAACTGCATTATCATCAAATCTAATATAAGTTCCATCTTTTCTCCTGTATTCTTTATTTGTTCTAACAACAACAGCCTTATGTACTTCATGATCTTTAACTCCTGCATTCGGAAGAGATCTCTGTACTGCTACAGTCACAATATCTCCTATACTAGCATATCTCCTCTTTGAAGAGCCCGGAATCCCTATAACTTTAGCCTCTTTTGCTCCACTGTTGTCCGCTACTTTAAGTATTGTTCCTCTCTGTACCATACTACTCCTCCTTTACTACTACCCATCTTATTTTTTTTGACAATGGCCTACTTTCTCTTATTGTAACTTTATCCCCAATATTTAATTTCTCTTCTGATCTAGCAAAATAGACCTTCTTCCTCTTAATAACCTTTTTATACACAGGATGTCTCTCAAGCCTATCTACACGCACTTTAACAGTTTTATCCATTTGATTTCCTACCACTACTCCTTCAACTATTCTTTTATTTTGTTTTTTCTTTTCTTCTTTTTCCATAATTAGTCAGATAACGGTCTGTATTCTATCAATTATTTATACTATTCACAAGCTATATTTCTTGTTTTGACACAAATTTTGTTTTTACTGATAATTTATGTCCAGCCAACTTCAATGCTTCCCGAGATGTAGCTTCGTCTAGGCCTCCAACTTCAATCATCACAGTCCCAGGAACAACAACTGCAACATACCCTTCGACAGCACCTTTTCCTCCAAGCATCTTACTGTTTATAGACCTTTTAGTATATGATTTATGAGGAAATATCTTTATCCACACTTTCCCTTTTCTTTTAGTATAATTTGACACTGCTCTTCTAGCAGCTTCTATTTCTTTAGCATCTACCCATCCATTTTCTAAGGACTTCAATCCATAATCTCCAAATGTTACTTTATTATTTGCAGTAGCAACACCCCCCATCGTTCCTCTAAATTCTTTTGGATGTTTTCTTTTTTTAGGCTGAAGCATATATATTCACTAAAATTTTAATCTTCTTCATCTATACTATTTTTTTCTCCCTTGTAGATCCAAACCTTTACACCCATAAGACCAGCATCTATTGTTTTTGCAACTTCAAATGCATAATCAACATCAGCACGCAAGGTTTGAGCAGGAACTGAACCAGCAGTAAATTTGATTGTTCGTGCTTGACTTGCATTATTTATTCTTCCAGATATCCATATTTTTAATCCTTTTGCACCAGCACCCATAATTTTTTCCTTAGCACTTACAGCAAGAAGCTTAGATGGTTGTCTTCTTTCTATTCCATCTGCTATTGTCCTTGCTATGATTCTAGCTGATAAATCAGCTTTCCTAACTTCTTTTACTTTTAACTCTACATTAGCTTTTAGCTTTTTCGACAGCTCTTTTTGCAAGAGGTCTATTCCTTCTCCTCCTCTTCCAATAGCGACTCCAGGTTTTGCTACATATACCAAAACTTCGATTTTGTTTGCGAATCTATTAACTTTAATACAATCTATCCCAGCATTTTTCATAACTTCTGAAACTCTTTCTTTTATCATCAGATCTTCAGAAAGTAACTTCGGATAATTCTTCTTATCTGCATACCAAACTGAATCCCAAGTTTTGTTTATTCCCATTCTTATGGCTTTAGGATTTACTTTTCTTCCCATACTTACTTAACTTTTAATTCTAAATTAATGTTTGATCTTCTTTTATTAATACGAGAGACTCTCCCTCTTGAAGCAAATCTTGTTCTTTTTAATGTCTTTCCTTCGTCTACTGTTATTGATTTTATGACCAGATTCTCTTTATCTACTCCATATTTTTCTCTCGCACTAGCTACACCCGATAGAATAGTCTTTTTGACAAATAGTGATCCCTTTTTGTTTATAAGCTCTAATATATTTAACGCATCTTCAACACTTTTCCCTCTTACTGTATCTACAACAAGCCTCAACTTAAGAGGAGATTCTGCTATATTTCTTGTTATTACTTTTACTGTTTTTTCTTTTTCTTCCATAATTTTCTAACTATATTTATTCTTCGAATCTTCCACTACTTCCGTATACCTTAGAAAGCTTTCCTTTCTTTGCATGTCCTTTAAACTTTCTTGTCAAGGAAAACTCTCCAAGTCTATGTCCTATCATTGACTCCATTATGAGTACCTCTTCAAATTTTTTCCCATTATGTACTAAGAATTTCATTCCAACCATTTCAGGAGTTATAACAGATGATCTAGCCCAAGTCTTTATAGGAGACATATTCCCTGCCTCTTTAGCCTTAGTTACTTTCTTCATCAATTTTTCATTTGTATATGGACCTTTCTTTAATGATCTGGACATATTTTATGTTATACAATTTATTTCTTTGCAAATGGCCTGTTTTTAGTTCTTCTTCTTTTAACAATGAACTTCTCTGTTCTAGCATTCTTTCTTGTTCTAGTACCAACCCTGTGGCCCCAAATATCTTTAGCTTTTCCACCAGTTTGAGCTTTTCCTTCTCCTCCTCCATGAGGATGCTCAGCTGGATGCATCACCATTCCTCTAACTTCTGGTCTCCATCCTAAGTTTCTTTTTCTACCAGCTTTTCCTAGTTTTACATTCAACTTATCTTCATTTCCGACTTGTCCAATTGTTGCCATACAATCAGCAAAAACTAGTCTAATTTCACCTGATGGCATCTTTATTTGAACATACTTTCCAGTTGGATCTATTCCTTGTACCACTATTGTTTGACCTGCAGACCTACCAAATACTGCTCCTTTTCCTGGCATATTCTCTACACAATGTACATATGTTCCTGATGGGATATTTTTTATCTTCATAGCATTACCTGGGAGTATATCTACTCTTTCACCAGAAATTACTGTGCTTCCTTTCTTCAAATCCTTCGGAGCGATTATATATCTTTTTTCTCCATCAGCATATGTCAAAAGTGCTAAGTATGCAGTCCTATTAGGATCAAAAAACAAATCATCGACCTTAGCTGGAATATTAAATTTATCCCTTTTAAAATCAATCACTCTTATTCTTCTCTTAAATCCACCTCCTCTATGTCTAATAGTTATCCTTCCCTGATTATTTCTTCCCGACTTTTGTTTTTTCTCAATTGTAAGAGATCTCGGTCCATGCTCTTTACTCAACATGCTACGGTCTGATAATCTAGTTTTTCTTCTTGTAGAAGTTGTAGGTTTAAAATTTTTTACTGCCATATACTACCCTTTCAAAAATTCATCAATTTTATCTCCTTTTTTCAAAGTTACCACCATTTTAACTTTATCTTGCTCTCTTCTAATTTTATATGTTTTAAAATCCCTCTTTTTCTTTCCAGGTCTAACTAAACTATTTACATCAGTTACTTTAACCTTGTATTTTGTTTCTACTGCTTTTTTTACTTCTATTTTATTTATCCCCCTATCTACAGAGAATACATACTTGTTATCTGCATTCGCCATGGTATAGGTTTTCTCTGATATCACAGGTTTTATTGTTATCTTTTTACTTTCCATTTGTCAGTCTTTTTTCTAAAGTAGAGATTATATCTTCATCAACATACACAAAATTGCTCCATACTAAATGTTGTGCATTAACTTTCTCACCTGTTATCACTTTAGCTTTATCAGAATTCTTAAGTTTCTTTTGTATATCTTCATTACTAGATATAATCAATGTTTTTCTTGCATCAACACTATTTTTTAAGTTTTTTCTAGTTTTTTCTGCAAATTCTAAATTCATAGGAACAAATTCTAGATTTCCTTCCTTTAATCGTTCAGAAAGCATTACACAAACTGCCTTCCTTGCCATTTTCTTGTTTAATTTTCTTGAGAAGTTTTTTTCACCAGCATTTCCAAATGTAACACCTCCACCAACCCAAAGCGGTGACCTAGACGAACCTTGTCTAGCTCTTCCTGTACCTTTCTGCTTCCAAGGCTTTTTACCTCCACCAGAAACATCTCCCCTCGACTTAACTGCTAATGTGTTCTTTCTTTCATTATTTCTGTAAATATAGATAACTTGGGTTAATAAATCAGCATTGTAAGGAACATTCCAAACAGCAGGATTTAATTCTCTCTTAATTTCTTTTTTATCTTCTATTTTGGTTTGTTTTGCTTTTTCTTCCATATTATTTTGCATATATAACTACTAAATCTCCCTTTGCTCCTGGAACTGGTCCTGATACAAGGAGATAATTATCTTTAACATCAATTATTTCTCTGTTCAATAATGTAATAGTATCTCCACCTTTTCTTCCAGCCATTCTTTTCCCTTTCACAATTCTTCCTGGATCAGTACCAGCTCCTATAGATCCTGGTGCTCTATGTCTATCTGATTGTCCATGTGTTTTTGGTCCTCCAGCAAACTTCCATCTTTTTACTACACCAGCGAAGCCTTTGCCTTTTGACACTCCTCTTACAGTAACTTTATCACCTGCAGTAAACATATCTGGTTTTATTTCACTACCTATTTCAACTTCATTTCCGAGAGATCCTTTAAAATATTCTCTCTTTGCTGGAACTCTTCCAGCCACTTTGTACTTTCCAGTCATTGCTCTGTTAGGTTTTTTCATTTCTCCTAGACCAAGTTCAAATCCATCTTTTTCAACATATGACAGGATACAATTGGAAACATCCACAACAGTCACTGGAACAACTTTGTTGTCTCTAAATACTCTTGTCATCCCTTTTTTTATTCCTATTAGTGCTTTCATATTTTTAATTATTGAATACCAATATCAACCCCAGCTGGCATCTCCAGCCTTTGAAGAGCATCAATGGTCTTTGGTGTTGGATCTATTATATCTATTACTCTTTTATGAATATTTATCTCAAAGTGTTCAATCGAGCTCTTGTAAATAAATGGAGATCTATTAACCGCTATTTTTCTCTTCTTAGTTGGAAGAGGTATAGGACCTGCAACTTTAGCACCAGTTCCTATTGCCGTTTCTATGATGCTTTTTGCAGACTTATCAACTACAACTGAATCATATCCTTTTAGCTTTACCCTAATTTTTGCAGTTAAATTCGCCATTCTACTTAAAAGAGCTAAATTAAACTTATACAAAGGAGGGTAAACTTCATGTTACCCTCCTTTAATTCAATCCTATTTCAAAATTTCTGTTACTATTCCTTGTCCTACTGTTTGTCCTCCTTCTCTGATAGCAAATGATACTCCTTTTTCAATAGCTACAGGAGCCATTAGTTTAACAGTAAATTCGGTATTATCACCTGGAGCTACCATTTCTGTACCTTCATCAAGAACTACTTCACCAGTTACATCGGCAGTTCTGATATAGAATTGAGGTTTGTACCCAGTTACAAATGGAGTATGTCTTCCACCTTCATCTTTACTCAAAACATATACCTGCGCTCTGAAATCAGTATGAGTAGAGATACTTCCTGGAGCAGCTAGAACTTGTCCTCTTTGGACATCTTCTCTCTTCAAACCTCTTAACAAAATTCCTACATTATCTCCTGCTTGTCCTTCCTGTAAGGTTTTATTGAACATTTCAATACCTGTAACAGCTGTCTTTAGAGGTTTCTTTCCTAATCCTAAGACATCAACTTCTTGCCCAATCTTAATAGTTCCTCTCTCTATTCTTCCTGTAACAACTGTACCTCTTCCCTCAATTGAGAATATATCTTCGATTGGCATCAAGAATGGTTTATCAATATCTCTTTGAGGAACAGGAATATATTCTTCAACAGCCTTCATCACTTCCCTCATTGTTGCAAGTCCTTCTTCCTCTCCTTTGTATGCTTTCAATGCATCTCCAACTATAATTGGACAATCTGGATCATATCCGTACTTTTTGAGCAAATCCTTTACATCAGATTTTATCAACTCCAAAATTTCAGGATCTGGTTTTCCAAAAGTGTTAATGAATACAATGATCTTAGGAACACCAACTTGTTTTGCAAGAAGGATATGTTCCTTTGTTTGTGGCATAACACCATCATTTGATGACACAACCAAGATAGCACCATCCATTTGTGCCGCCCCAGTGATCATATTCTTGATATAGTCCTTATGTCCTGGGCAATCCACTAATGCATAATGTCTATTCTCTGTTTCAAACTCTACATGTGCAACTGAGATGGTTATAGCTTTAGCCCTTGCTTCTGGATCTTTATCCAACTTATCAATCATCTTGTCAGCTACACCCTGATCAGGAACAAATGTTCTTAAAATACCTCGAACAAACGTCGTCTTACCATGATCAATATGACCTAAGGTACCAATGTTCATGTGAGGTTTAGTTCTATTAAACTCCGCCATTAGTATATTTATTAAAAATTAAATATTTTATACTACTTTTTATTGCAATCCCTGTATAAGAGACCTGCGATGAATATTATCAAAAAGTCTTAACATATGCAAGTGCTTTTAAGCTTTTTTCAAACTCTCGTGTAAAAAAATAAAATTAAATCTTCTTACCTGCTATTTCCTCAGCTATATTCCTTGGTACTTCAGCATAATGTGAAGGTTCAATCGTTGCACTTCCTCTACCGCTTGTTATAGATCTTAATTCACTTGTATATCCAAAGAGTTCTGATAAAGGAACAAACGCCGTTATTCTACTAACACCATTTCCTAAACTTTCCGTTCCTTGTATTTGCCCCCTCTTACTGCTTAATGACCCAGTTACATCTCCCATATGGTCATCAGGAGTATCTACATCAACTTTCATTATTGGTTCAAGAAGAACAGGATTCCCTTTCTTGCACCCTTCTCTAAATGCCATTGATCCAGCAATTTTAAATGCAGCTTCAGAGGAGTCAACTTCATGGTATGAACCATCAAAAACTGTAACTTTAATATCTACAACTGGATACCCTGCAACCACACCTGATTTCATTGCTTCTTCTACACCTTTTTGTATTGCAGGAATAAATTCTCTAGGAATTGCACCACCTTTTATAGCATTTATGAATTCAAAACCTTTACCTTTTTCATTAGGCTCTAACTTCAGCCAACAATGTCCATATTGACCTTTTCCTCCTGACTGCCTTATGTACCTGCCCTCTGATTGTTCTACTACACTTTTAATAGTTTCTTTGTAAGCAACTTGAGGCTTTCCGACATTAGTAGAAACATTAAATTCCCTTCTAAGTCTATCAACTATTATATCCAAATGAAGTTCCCCCATTCCAGAAATAATAGTTTGACCAGTTTCTGTATCTGTCTTAACTTTGAATGTTGGGTCTTCCTTGGTTAACCTAGCTAGTGCTTCCGACATTCTTTCTTCATCAGATTTTGTTACTGGCTCTATCGCCTCTGATATTACTGGCTCCGCAAATTCTATTTGTTCTAGTATAATCGGATGTGATTCATCACAAAGAGTATCTCCAGTTATGGAATCTTTTAATCCAACAATAGCCCCTATATCTCCAACTCTAAGTGACTCTACTTCTTCCCTATCATCGGCATGCATCAATATTAACCTGCTTGCCCTTTCCTTAATTCCTTTAGTCGAATTTAGAACATAGGATCCTGAATTTATTTTCCCAGAATATATTCTAAAATATGACAAATTCCCAACATGAGAATCATTCACTATTTTGAATACTAGTCCTGCAAATGGCTCATTTTCATCTGGCTTTCTCTCCTCAACTTCTTTTGTTTTTGGATTTATTCCTTTGACTGGTTTTTTATCCAATGGGGAAGGTAAACATATAGTTACATAGTCTAAAAGTGTTTTTGCCATAGCAGTTCTTGAGTCTCCTCCAAGAACGGGGAAGATATTTCCTGCTAGAGTACCTTTCCTCAATGCAGCGTAAAGTTCTTCTTCAGTAAATTCATCTCCTGCAAAGAATTTTTCCATTAAATTGTCATCTTCACTAGCGAGGGCCTCTACTAAAGTATTTCTTAATTCGTCTACTTTTTCTTTAATATTATCAGGTATTGCACATTCTATGAGGTCAGGAGTATCTGTTCCTTTGTATTCATATGCCTTCATTTTTATTAAATCTACATATCCATGAAGGTTTTGTTCTTTTCCTATTGGATAAGTTACTGCAACGGCTTTATTGCTTAACCTATGTTTTATAGTTTCAAAACTATGGTCAAAATCTCCTCCTATCAAATTGATCTTATTCATAAAGCAAATTCTTGGAACTTGATATTTATTTGCTTGTCTCCATACTGTCTCTGATTGTGGTTCAACTCCTTTTCTCCCATCAAATATTACTACTGCACCATCAAGAACTCTCAGGGATCTCTCTACTTCTGCTGTAAAGTCAACATGCCCAGGGGTATCAATTATATTGATTCTGTACTTTTGTCCATCATATATCCAAAAACATGTTACAGCAGCTGACATTATAGTAATTCCTCTCTCCTGCTCCTGTTCCATAAAGTCAGTCGTCGCTTCTCCTTCATGGGTTTCTCCTATTTTATGTACTTGTCCAGTAAAATAAAGAAGTCTTTCTGTTGTAGTCGTTTTACCTGCATCTATATGTGCTATGATACCGATATTTCTCACCTTATCTAAAGGCATTTTCACATTGTACGTACTTTTATCCATAGAATTTCTTGCATAAATTAACAAAAGGGACAGTTGCGATTATACAGAACTACTCGATATTAGACAACAGTTTTAAAGCTTCATCTGTTACCGAATTGTTCAAATCATACTCAATAGATTTTTTGAAAGAGTCCTTTGCTGAGCCTGAATCACCTTTTTCAAGTTCATAACGGCCTAAAAGCAGGTAGTACTTTGGATTGTATTTGTCTAATGATGCAAGTTCTGTTAAGGTTGAGTTCATATCGTCAAGTTCCTCATTTTTTAATTGAATTTTAGCATTCCAATATAGGTACTCTTTCTTTTCATCTTCCGATAATGGCAATTTTCTTAACTGCTCCAAGTAATAATCTATTTTATTGTATTCATTAAGCTCATAATTGCTTTGTATTCCAAAAATATATAGGAATGCTGGTTGTGCAGTTGTAAGCATCGTAGTTACGCTTTCTCCAGCTTTCAAGTATTGTTTGTTTTTGAGAAGGAATGAGATATATTCTTCAGCAAGATCTTTTGTTATATCCTTCCCTGCAGATGTTACAGCTTCTGAATATGTCTTTATTGCAGAATCTAGGTCATTTTTTCCAACATATGCTCTGCTCATCGCCCAAAGAATTTCTGTTTCCATATGTCCCAAGCCTAAAGATTTTTCTAAAACTTCAATTCCTCTATCATATTGTCCTGATTCAACGTATGCTCTTCCAAGGTAGTATAACCCTTCCACATATTCAGAAATTTCACTTTCCTTTGGTTCCAGAATGCTTACTGCCAACCAAGGATATCCGTTATTTATGAATACACGAGCAAGTTTTGCGGAATTATATTTTGTATCAGTATCAAGAGATTTAAGTACTTTATCAAATTCCTCGTAGTAAACTGTATATTTATCTGCTGGTGTTACTGATGACAATGTTTCCGAAGCTTTATTAAAATCGGTCAATGAATATATATATGATCTTAACAGGGTCGCTTCAATCAGGTCTGCATCTTTATATCCATCTAGTTCAAACTCTCTCTTCGCCTCATTTATCTTTCCAAGGTTGAGAAGAGATTTCCCAAGCATTAAATCAGCATTCATATTTTCTACGCCAAGTCCTATGCCATTTTGACACATTTCTTTTGCACGATTATAGTCGCCGTTTTCATAATAATAATTACCTATCATCACATATAGATGGGATCTATCAGTGGGCGATAATGCATTTGCCGATTTGTCCACTATATTAAAGGCGTCAGATGGTCGATTTTTTTGTAAAAGAATGCGAATGATGCCTTCGTAGGCGGAAATATTTGAAGGGATTACTTCGGCCGCTTCATAATATTTATTCAAAGCTAACGCATATTCTCTGGTATTTAAATACTTTTCCGCTTCGCTCATTTTGATGCCATACTCATCACGCTGTTCCTGCGAAACCCGTTTGCTCTGCATCCACCAACCTAACATGGCTAAACAAGCA
The DNA here is from genome assembly GCA_035370505.1 of Candidatus Dojkabacteria bacterium. GTDB lineage: Bacteria > Patescibacteriota > Dojkabacteria > SC72 > SC72 > UBA5232. The sequence goes on from DAOOVU010000004.1 coordinate 19,743, forward strand.
ACAAACAAAATCACAATAGGCAACCAAATTTTTAAGGTTTTACTCTTTTCAGGGGCACTCATAAATACAGTCTACCACAAATCGAAAATTTCTGAATCTCTGTGCCCTCCTTCTTTCAAGTTCATCCTAGGTAGAACCCTCTTCACATACAACCACCTATATTTCTTCCCATCATAATGGATTTTCTCTTTTTCTGGATTATTTTTTATGTATTTAATCAAATTCTCTAAATCCCCTCCATATTCAACCTCTCTACACTTAAAACTTCCCTGAAATATACTGCCACTAAAACCATATTTTCTATTAAAATACATTCCATGGCACGTCATACTTTTATGCATCATCCTAGAAATATCACTCTTACTTGACCCAAGTTTCAGTATAAGGTGATAGTGGTTGCGCATTATACAATAGCACAGAATAGTTACATCGAAGCTGTTTTCAGCCTTACGAAGATAGCGGATCAAAGCATAATAATCTTCAGCCTCTAGGCAAATTCTCCCCTTTCTATGCCCTCTGTTATAAACATGGTACACTCCAAATTTTTTATATTCACTAATACTTATGTGGTTTACCATCATAATATTGCAGAATACATCATGAATATTAAAAAAATATTAAGAAGTAGGGTGAACCTAGGTTTAACCTTATATTACATTTTTATTGTTTCTACTATATTTTTCTATTTTTAAGGGTCTATTACTCGAGTATAAATAAATGAGTTTGTATGCCAAAAAAACTTCAAGCCAAGCAGAATTCTACGTTGGTCACTTATCGTAGGTTCTACCTAGGTAGAACCTGAAATCAGAGATTGCCACGTGTGTGGTAAAATGGTGAGAGTATGAAAACCAAAATTTTATCTGTATTGTTGCTTTTTTGTGTTTTTGTTTCTGTCATAGAGCTGAAGTTTGCACAAACAAGTTCCTTTGCTTCAAATGAATTTATTAGTTCAGATTTTAGCATCAGTTCGTATTACAAACTTTTAGAGCAACTTTCTGGTTTAACACAGGAAGAGATTGAAAGTTCTCCATATATAAAGTTAATCACTGTCAATTATGATGGAAAAATTTCATCTCATTTGACAAATAAGCCGACTGTCATATCTGCTTTACTTGATCTTGGTTATCCTTTGAGCAACAATAATGTAATAACATCAACATCAACGGTTGGGTCCATTTTTCAACAAGCCTTTGTTCGTGTCGATACCTATACTACAACTGTAGAAGAGCTGTTTTCTGACATTCCATTCACAACAGAAATTCAAGGAACTGTCCTTTGTCAAAAACTGCAGAGGCAGTCAGTAAAGCAAGAAGGAGTTTTGGGGATACAATCGACAACTGTAAAGAAGACATACCGAAATGGAGAACTTTCCGACGAAGAAGTATTAAATCAAGCAACAATTAAGGAGCCAATACCTGAAATAATAGTTTTAGAAGGCCCTAATGATACTCCAGATTCGGTTCCGCAGAGAGGATATAATTGCCCATTTTGGGAATCATATGTAGATGGGATACAAGCCACCGATGAAGAAAAACAATGGCTTAAATTCACAATGAAAATGGAATCTGGGTGTAATGCCGAAAGCAATAAATCCTATTACAAAGGACTTTTCCAATGGGACCCATGCCTTTGGTACTCATCATATCCTAATGACAACATATTTGACGGAGCCAAACAGATTCAAAGAACTTTAGAGAAAATAAGGGCAGGAGCAAATCCCAAAAATATGTGGCCTGGCGTATACAAGCAGTATGTAAAAATATATGGTGAATTAAGCTGGCTCAGTAATTAACCACTTTATCTGTAACTGTAATATTCACATATTTCTTGAGGAATTTCCCCTAGGAATCTTGAGGGTATTTGAGAAGTATAGCCCTCTCTTGTTTGCCTACTTTCCGCAAAAGTCATAAACAATTTTTGCTTAGCTCTCGTAATCCCCACATAACACAATCTTCTTTCCTCTTCAAGTTCCCCTTCATCTACAAATGCTCTCGAGTGTGGCAAAAGTCCTTCCTCCATTCCAATCATAAACACATAATCAAATTCTAATCCTTTCGAGGAATGCAAAGTCATCAAATTCAAATAATTGTTTGTTCCATCTTGATTTTTCCCCTGCTCCTGCTCAATTAAATTCACTTCATTTAGAAAAATTTCCAAGCTTTTTGCACCATATTTATTTGAATAGAGAGAGCCAACATTTTTCAACTCTTGGATATTCTCCTTTTGCATTTCTGCTTGTTCACTCCCATCATCGAATGATTCTATATATTTCGTATTTTTTAAAACATTTTCTATAGTCTCCAACAGAGTCTCTTTTTGTGCAGTAAAATACAAATTCCCAAAGAGATTTATAACACCTGTGTATTTTTCCCATCTGTCTTTAGCAGAGGCTATTTCTTCAATTTTCTTCTTTCCAATTAAAATTTCATCATTTAATTCAGGATTAACAACTGTATACGCCAAAGCCACAAGCTCACCTATCGTAACCCCAATATCTTTCGCTAATGAATGTATATCTGCTATGGCTTTAGGCCCCATTTTTCTACTCGGAATATTTATTATTCTATTCAAACTTAGCTCGTCTTTAAGATTAAAACAGAATCTCAAATAGCTGATAATGTCCTTAATCTCTTTTCGTTCATAAAATCTAAAACCACCAACAAGTTTATAAGGCAGACCACTCTTCAAAAGTGCTTCTTCTATCGCTCTTGATTGATAATTCGTTCTGTACAACACAGCAATATTTTTTAATGGAATCATTTTTTGCTGAAGATTTTTTACCTGTTGCATAACATACAATGCTTCATCTTCTTGGTCTAGTGCTTGATAAATTGTGATTTTCTCTCCTTCGTTGTTATCGGTCCAAAGTACTTTATCTACTCTGCTATTATTCTGTTTTATAACATTAACTGCCGCTTCTATTACATTTTTTGTTGATCGATAATTTTGCTCTAATTTGATAACAGAGACACCATCGAAATCATCTTCAAAGCTCTGAATATTTTTAATATTAGCCCCTCTCCATGCATAAATTCCTTGGTCATCATCTCCTACAACACATATATTTTTATGCTTGTCTGAAATAATTTTAGCAAACTGGTATTGGGCATTATTTGTATCTTGATATTCGTCTATTAAAATATATCTATACAGTTCTTGATATTTTTTCCTGACAACTTCATTTTCTTCTAACAATTTTACAGTTAGGTACAACAGATCACTAAAATCGACAGAATTCTGGGCTAGGAGTCGTTTCTGATATTCTGGATAAATCTCTGAAGCGATGTCTTCTATATACCCTGAGTAATGATATCCAAATTGCTCTGGAGAAATCATTTCATTTTTAGCAGTGTCTATGAAATGGGCAATTGACTCTGGTCTAATCTGCTTTGTATCTATTTTCATCTCATTCAAAATCTCTTTTATGACATTTTCACTGTCGTCAGAATCATATATGGAAAAATTGCGTGTAAGTCCGATTTCCTTCGCATTTGCTCTCAGCATCATGGCCCCTATCGAATGAAATGTTCCTATTGTCGGAAGTCCTTTATTACTGTAATTTAACTCATCTAGCAGAGATGTAACTCTTTCCTGCATTTCACCCGCAGCTTTTTTGGTAAATGTTACCGCCATTATATTTTCTGGATTCACATTTTTACCAATTATTAAATACGCTATTCTATTTGTAATAACCCTAGTTTTTCCAGACCCTGCTCCTGCAAAAACAAGAAGAGGTCCTTCTGTACACAGCACAGCTTTTTTTTGTTCGGGGTTTAGCCCCTCTAGGATAATATCTGCATTCATAGAAAGCTATTTCTTAAATCTTTTTTAGATATCTTGATGCAATCCATCCTTCAGCATCAGCACTAAACTTCACCTTCGACCACCCATCTTTCTCTTCCAAGAGTATAAGTACCGTACCGTCATTTATGGTATCTAGGATTTTACAACTGGACCACTGGCATTCTCTCACATTCACAAATCCATATTGAGGAGAAACTACCTTGACTAAAGTTGAGTCCCCTTTCACAACATTAAGAGTAACATCAAAATTAGAGCCTTCAAATGGTTCACCGTTATACTTCAGAAGTACAAATGATTCTTTTGCTTCACCAACTTGTACCTTAGCCTCCATTTCAAATTCTAAATCTACTGTCTCTCCTGGCAATATGGCTTTTCCAGAAATACTAACAGGGCGGCTAAAACTTTCCCATACTTGGTTTACTGCAAAATTACTATCTTTTCCGTTTGCGGTAGCCACATAAATGGGATCTGTATCAGTAAACCAAACAAAATCATTCATATTTTTGATAGAGAATTTGACTTTTATACGCTTCAGCACTTCTATATCTTTATCGTACAGTAGATTCTGAATTTCTGCTTTGTACTTTAAATTGCCTTTTTCATAACCAGACCATTCATCAAACAATTCATGTACAGAATCAGCAAATTCATCTGTTGAAACAGAATATGAGATAGTTGAAACTCCGCTATCATCCTTCCTGATATCTAAACTTACTGCTTCTATTTTAGAAATGCCCCAACTTGAGGCAATTTCATCTACAACTTCCTTCAAAGATGCTTCAGCTCTGGTCGTCAATGCAGAGTTATTTGAGAGGTATCCTATCAATATAACACCTTTAGTATCTTTTATTCCTGTATCAGCACCGATATATCCGCTTTTCCCTTGGTACACTAGTCCATCTTCATCTATCAGGTATGTATATGGAATATCCTTCAGATGAAGTCTTGTTATTGAATAATAGAATAAAGATTTAACCCATTTTGAAGGATCTCTAGCTAAAGATTTAGCTTTTGTGCCTATTTGCGTTACAAAAATTTTATCTGGTTGCGAATATTCCTGAGATGCTAACTCAACCAAGGAAGAATCAAATTTTTGAGAAGACACAGAGTATGATGAAAAGGCATTGACCGTACAAACTGTTGTTATACTAAAAACAAAAATGACTGCAACTGTAAATAAAACTCTTTCCACAATTTTCATATAACAGATTGTATCATCAATCAGAAAATTTTTTCTACAAATTTCATTTGGAATCTGATATGTATTTGGGATCTATTGCATTAACATAAGCTATTGCAGGGACAAAGTATTCCTCATCTTTATATTTAACTGAACATTCCGCATCTATTTTGTATACTGGAATCAATGTTTTTTGTTTCATCGATGTATACAGATACACTATTTCACTCGATGAGCCTTTGCAATTATCTGCTGTTTGAGCCACATCAACAAATTCATCAGATAAATAATTCACATCGCTTAGAACATTCCCTTGGAGAGTATTTAGTGAAGGGTATATCTCTTTAGGATATTCTTTAACATTTACATAGTCCAAAAGTTCCGAAACATTTATTAATGGGACAACCGTGTCTGTTTTTGTGAACTCTGTAAGCATAAACTTCATAAATAGTATTTTTCCATTCTTCGAGGCAATGGTGTCCGTCTGTTGATTATGTTCCCTCATTTCTATAGGGAAACCATTATCTAGTAGGCGCTTGGCATAATACATAGTTTCACCAGTACTCCTTTTTTCTGTCTTAAATACAGTATATTTCCACTCCTCTCCAAAAAATTGTCTTACTAAATTTGAAAATGTACTGGAAGTAACTTCTGCTTGATTAAAATCCATACCATTCTTAATACTTATGATTACTATATTCTTGATAAGATCATAGGTTATCATATTTCCTGAATCTTCTCCCCATTGATACCAAGAGCTTTTCTCAGAATTGGTTAAAGAAATATTTAGTTCAGAAGCAAGGGTTTTCATATTCTCCACTTTCAAATTTTCCGAAAGTGCATATATACCTAGGTCATTCTCTTTAGGTATATCCACTCTTGATACATCCAATTTTTTGGTTTCAGATTGGCCCAAGGCAGTTTGTTCCATTGGTTTGTCTGGATAATGTACACTTTCTTTATTTGAGGAGCCCAACTTAATCCCAATAAAGACCACTGCAACTATGAGTATTAAGCATACTACTCCAATTATAATTGTTGTTTTTTTAGTCGTTTCCATTAATCGCAAGATGAAATATTACATCCAAATCCTCCCTCATTACTTGGTTTATTCAACACTTCTCGAGGATCTACTATTCCTCCATTGAATCTTGTTTCTATATGCAAATGTTGACCAGTAGAACAAGCTGTTCCTGTTTCCTCAATTGTCATAATTCTAGCAACTGGATCACCAGAACCTATCTTATCTCCGGGTCTATATGGAGAATCGACATGCAATAATTTAAACTCATATACATTCCCTTCATATGTAGCTGTAAATTTTATCATTCCACCAGCATATCCGTTACTACATGTAACGCTTCCATTATAGTAGGTTATAACACAGTTATTATTCCCACAAAATGTAGGAGCATAAAAGTACATACCTGCGGCTATATCTATTGCTGGAGTATTTTTATGGGAGAAACTTCCATACATACCTTGTGTACAATCAGCTGACGGAGGAAATACCAAACAAGTCTCACCAGGAGGGAGTGGTTTTCCATCAAATGGGATTACAGGCCCAGTTCCTTCTGTATCGTTGTCCCCTGTATCTCCAGATCCAGCGCATTCGACTATTTGTGACGGAGCAACATTAGAATGTACACTTAACACAGAGTGTGATTTATTTACAAAAAGGAAAATAATTCCCAAAAACCCAACAATACCATACATAAGGACATGGGTACTGAACTTGATAACTGGCTTCGCGAGCTTTTGAGCTGCAATCATCGCCACATGTGCAATAGCATCTCCTACTATCTGCCCTGCAGGTCCAATTACTCCAGTAAGAGCAGTACCTATAGCCTTACCGAGTACTTTTACACCTCCTTTTGACACCCATTCACTAAGAATCTCCTTAGAAAACTTTTGAAATGCCTTACTCTTAAGAAGCTCCATAGCAACTTTTTCTCTTATTTTCCTTCCTATTTTTTGGTCAACAAACATAGACACCTTATCTTGTGCCCGTTTTATGCTATTAAATCCATATGCTAAATTTCCCCACCTTTTATTGCTCTTTAGAAATTTGCTAAGTGCTTCAGCCTGCTCAGCTGTAGAAGTTCCCAAAATTTGTGAAAGGTATGATTCATCAACTTCTCCCTTTCTATTAAACAACTTTGCCATATCAAAACCAGGAATAAATTGTCCTACATTATCCTGAAATTTATTCATATTTTCATATGCTTTTCTTGCGAAAAGCTCACCATTTACTAAAGATTTGACTGCAACAACAGGAGATTTGTAATACAACTTAATCATGTTGTCATAATACTCCTGAGAATATCTAGAATTTGATGCTTTTGATATCTTAAAATTAATATCTACACCATGTGTACTGTATTTACTAAACCTCTTTACTCCAGCCTCTGCCAGTGTTTTTCTGCTCTCAGCATCTGTTGGATTAAACCATGCTCCATTCTTGTTTGGATCAAAAAATTCTCCAGTAAACAAACTCCCAGCTAAATTTCCTTTAAGAAAATAATTATTTAAAGCACCCATGCTTTCTGTGAATCCCTGAACTTTTCCATATCCTCCGGATGCAGCCATCATCATATAGTCAATATTTTTATCAGAGCTTATTGACTTCATGCTCCTCTTCAGTGCTTTTATCTTTTCCTCTTTATCTGGGTCGTTACTTCTTTCTAGCCTATATATTTCAGCTTGGTATTTATCTCTCTCCAATTTATTTCTTCTTTCATTAGCTTTTCTCTCTTCAGCCGAAATAGATGATTCTATATATCTTGCAGCACGACGATAATCATCAGCTTTTAAAGTATCACCTGCATTTTCAGCAGCAATTGCTTTGTGATGTATATCTAATCCTTCCAAAAAGGAGTATACATTTTTATCGTAAACTAAAGCACTTCTTTGTCCACTGTCCACCTGTTTTGCTAATTTTTGATACTTATTAAATTTTTCTATTGCTTCAGTCCCATCTCCATATCTTTCTACAAAATCCTTTAGGGTGTACCTAGAGTTCGGATCTTTTAGATATTTATCTATTAAAGTACCATTTCTTTCTCCGAGTGATGTTACTCTTGTAGGATCAAAATTGGCTGTTTGTGCAAACCTATCCGACGCTCTGTGCATTTCAGACACAGCCTTCACCGTCTCCATATCTAGGCCATGTTTTCTAGCCCATGTTCCAGCAAGAACTCCTTGGATAGCTTCACCAGCCCACTCTGCTTTATTTATCTTTCTATTGGCTTCATATTTTGCGAAAGCTTTGTCTAAAAAGCCATTTGGATCAGAGTACGCCTTTTTAAGATCCTTTAGATTGAGACTTACTGTGTCTTTTTCACCTCCTCCATATCTATAGGTAAGAAGATTAAAATTCATAACATCTTCGAAAGCACCCATAGTACTCTTGTTCACAAATACCAATGGATTCTCAAGTACTGCAACAAGGGCATCAGTTATTTCTGATGTACCATCAACACCTGTAATTTTAACTGGTTTTACTTTATTTGGAGTTTTTTGAGACTCAGCAAATATGAAGTCGTAAATCGATCCCAATGCACTATCGTATTGTGGCTTTTTCCCTTGTTTAGGCATCTTTATTCTTTAACTATTTGAACATACCACCAACCAGTGGAATTCCTCCCAAGCTAGATTTGAGTGAATCTCCTATGTCCAAAGCTGTTTTGGAAGTTGTCGCTGGTATTAAACCTTTAACAATTGAAGGAGCACTCGAAGCTGCATATATTGCTATTATTTTTGCTACCGCTAGGAAAAACGATCCTATTTCTAAATCACCTGATCCACCACTTATAAGGCTTGATGGAAATGACAACGAAATACCTTTCATTTCAGCATAATATGGAAGGTTCACTATTCCGTATGCTACTGGGAATACTAATACATTTCGTAAAGCTGATTTAAAAATGTTCATACCACTAGACTCGTTTCCAGGTATGGCACTAGCCATTATCGCTAAGGGTGAAACGATAACATTAACAATCAGAGACAAATATGATTTTACCAGTGTAATCCACAATTTAATCGCTCCAACCAAAACTATCCCCAAAACAACAATTGCTAGTAATGCTGATATGATACCCCCTATCACTATGCCTTTGACTCCTCCAGTCACTAAAAATCCTACAATTCCACCTATACCAAGCGTTCCAACAGTTTCTTTAGCAATATTCTTAGCTACATCACCAGATAGGACGCTTCCAAATAATTTAATAGGATTATCTATAGCTATTCCACCTCCCCCATTTCCATATAGAATTACTTTAACCAGACTTAAGATGAATCCTCCAATGTCTATAATTAAACCCATTATTGCGAAACTAAATGTGACAAGTATCAAGGAAACAACAAGTTTAGGAATAGAGTTTCCTATGGTTACCATTGTCTGACCACCTATCTTATGTCTAAACATTATCATAAACCCAATTACAATCATTATTAGAACATATCCTATATATGCAATATCTCTTACAGAAGACCATATTCTATCAACATGCGTATCCTGTAAATCACTGTATCCATCAGCATACACTGAGTCTGCATTTGAGTATCCAGGAACCCACTCTTGTGCTAAATGAGCTACAACATCAACCTCTGGGGGATTATTAAACAATGCATAAACCCCTCGATCTACCATCCCAGTCAAACCTAGCCTCATTTGAATTGGTATACTTGTATCATTTGCAAGTTCTATCCCACGTTTTGTACAATCTGGACATGCTTTATTTAAGATCAAATCCTCAAAACCATATACTGATTTAGAATTAAACTGATAGACATTTTCTCCTTTAATATCACCCAGTACCTTTTCAGCATGATCTATTTCTTTTGCCCATCCACCTTCCATATCCAAATATGGGTAATCTGCATCTGCAGCATGTACATTACTGCTTACCAAGAAATTGAAACAACAGAAAACAAATAATGAAGCTACGATTTTGGGTATATTACGCATATCTTTATATATTTAATTAAAATTATAATAGACAAAAATTACAGTAATCCATAGTAAGCAGCAGATGTCCCTATAGAGACTTTTGTATTTTCCCAATACTTCTCATATGTTTCTGGAAAATCATCCCCAGATGGTGCTTTTTCTATCTTTTGTGCCCTATACGAAAACAGTGTTTGAGAACTATCCCACAAGCATTTTATATTAATTATTGTATTAGTTCCAACTATCTGTGCCTTACATGGAGTAGCAACAAAAGTCATAAGCGTGTTATCCGTATTTTCAGAAGAAACCTTAGTGTTTTTTGCTTGCTCTGGAGATAAGGTTGCTTTATATGTATATGTCATGAATGCATTTGCACATTTTTCTGTCTCACATTTGTATGGATCCCCAAATATAGCAGGCATTTGAACTGCTATGTCCTCAGTAGAGATACACTCAGCTGTTTTCACAGTTTTACAGCCAGTTCCAACAGTCGCTCCAGTCTTAGGATCTATTTCCTCACCATCACACTTTACTTCTCCCTCATGACATCCTTTCCATTGATTAATTCCAAAAATACTGCTAAACCATCCTTTTATCAGAGCAATCTTATTTGAGCACGCCAAAACATTTCCAAATTTAATCTCATCATATTTTGCCCCTTCCGTCAGACAAACAGCATCAGACGATAATCTATATTTATCCCCTCCTGGAGCCTGCATCCTCAAGTATCCTCCATTTTCTTTATCAGATGCTATATAGTTGCTCTTTCCAACATTATAGTCAGAAACAGCCACTTCTGGACTACATTTATTTTTCGAATTCAAGGGATTTCTTACTACATATGTTCCCGTCGGATTCTCCTCAACTGTATCAGCTGATGCAGTTATTGATCCCTCCATAGCAAAATTCTTCCTAACAGTAGGAGAGATATCATTCCTAAAAGTTTTTGCCTCTTCTGGAGAAAGTGTTCTAGACTGGTATGTTTCATCTATTTGTTCTCCATTAGACCTATACTCACTACTCTCAGCGGTTATTTCCTTATTGCTGTTTTCATATACATACTGTCCAAGCCAAAATGCCAATGGATACCACACTTCAACAAGTTCAAATTGAGCATCTTTCGAAACAAGCACTGCACTATTTTTTGCTTCTCCATCCTCATAGTTTAGATTGCCTGCACCACCAGAGCATGCCTTAGCTCCCTCCAGAGAGAGAACATTTGCATATGACTCTTTGCAGGATGTAAATATTCCCAGGGTAGATTGAGAATCATCTATCATATTGGTAATATTAACGGATTGTGATTCATCCAATTCTACTATCTGTTCATAATTAATTTCGTCATTTACTATTTTTTCTTCTGTTGTTTTCGATTCTATACCACCACAACTTGTACACTCCTCAGGAGCAGATGCATCTACTGTAGAACCATCTGATCGCTCATTTATCGTATTGGATATTCTGACAGCAAAAAAACTGAATAACCCAAGGAAGATTAGCAAATATAATCCTTTTTTACTTTTTCTCTTTTGTGTCATAGATTGTCTGCCATTTTACTTTTAATTTTCTTCTTTTTCCCAGTTCTAAAGTATATTATACTTCCAAAAATAATAAAAGCTCCTGAAGTGCATAATGCAAATATTGTGTTTTCAGTAGCTCCAGTTTTTGGTGTAGAACTGGAGTTAGTAGAAATATTCATACTTGTTCCAGATGTCGTAGAGGAAGTATAACTCGAAGTCGATAATGAAGTACCGTCTGTTGCACCGACTATTCCGTAATTACTCAATTTTGGAACTTTACCTTTGGTTGTGGTAATAGGAGATTCAGCTATATCATTAATATCTACATCTATGTCATTATCCAGAACATCTTTTATAGTTGTTGTCTGAGTATCAGTATCTAATGTTGTGATTATATCTAAGCTGATTTTGTCGGATGAAGTATATTCAAAATATGAACTTCCATCAGCACTCCAGCTATTTGATATGGTCAATGTAAACAACCCTCCATCCCCTATAACTGTAGATATTGGGAAACTTCTTCCAGAGGTTCCTGTATCATCAGCATCCTGTATACTTGCCATCAATACAGCTTCTCCATGAGAAGGAAGATTACTGTATTTTCCTTTAATACTTTCGAAAGCTGGCGGAGAGCTTTGAGTAGCAAACGTATTGATAGTATATTTAATCCCATCATTATCATATGTGTTAGTTCCAGATTTTATCTCATAATAGTATGCGGTTTCTGGCTGTAACTTTGATATATCTACATTGTGTACATAATATTCTCCCTGCGTTATGAGTCCATCTCTGGAATCATTTGCCGTATTGTTCAGATTTGATTTGCTTGTTCCATAGTTTACATATCCCTTTTCCTTTTGTTTTGACAGCCATACCACAGTAAAACCAGTATCTGTCAGATTTGTTACTTTTATGCTGTTCTCTCCAGTAATTGAGGTGGTTACAGAAGGTGTTTCTGAACCTTCAACTGCCAAATCTATCCATGGGAGTTGGTGTACTATTCTGTATACTCTCTTAAATTCTACTTCCACTGGTGGTGTTGGTTCTTCAACCACAGGTTCCTCTTCCACAGGTTTTTCTTCTTCTGGTTCTGGCGTTTCATCATACGCAATTAGTTTTGCTCCATCAGGTATATACGAATACATATCTGATCTATCTGTAATTGTAAGACTATTTGATGACATTAGATTTCCATCACTGTTAAAAAGTGTAGAGTAGGCTCCTTCTACTACTGCCCCTCTATTCACTCCAGCTACTACAACAACCGCAATACTTGATGTATCAGAAATAGTAACTAGGCTTTTATCCGAAATTTTTCTAAGAGATGCTAGATCTATGAGCCAAGTTCCATCACTTTTAACAATCGCAGATGCTGGATATGCTGATTTGTCACTTAGTACTGCATATATTATTGCTTGATCCCCACTCCCCATTGTAACTTGTCCATATATGGAATTTGGAGTTACCTGTTGTGGGGTTATTGGAGCAGTATCAAATACGAATTTCTTAGAACCTTCAGATATATACTTATCTGATCCAGAAATTATTGTAAAATCATAACTAGAATCTGGTTCCAGTCCACTTATTTCTACATAGTGAGTCAGTTTTCTACTAGAACCTCGACTATCAACGACCTGAGTTTTTTGGGAGCCATTTTGATATATAGCTACAGCTCCAGTTACAGAAGAATCTGTAACCCATGAAATGGTTACTGAATTAGTTGTTAAGTCACTTACTACAACATTTTTGGGTTGAGTGTCAGCTGATGCGTTTATTATGACTTGGACTACCTT
>DAOOVU010000005.1:0-27189 GCA_035370505.1 Candidatus Dojkabacteria bacterium
TCAATGACCTAGAAGGAAAGGAATTCAGCTTCTATATAACAGGTGAAAATGAGTTCGCTGATCTATGTAGAGGTCCTCATGTGGAAAATACAAAAGAAATAGGAGCAGTAAAACTTACTAAGACTGCTGGCGCATATTGGAGAGGAGATGAAAAGAACAAAATGCTTACTAGAATATATGGGACTGCATTCCCTACAGAAAATGAATTAAACACTTTCCTTAAACAACAAGAAGAAGCTGAAAACAGAAATCACAGAAAACTTGGCAAACAGCTTAAACTATTTGCAATAATCCCAGAAATAGGGCAGGGACTCCCTGTATGGCTTCCAAGAGGATATGTAATGAGAAGAATTTTAGAAGATTACATGCTAGAGTTGGAGAGAAATGCTGGATATGAGCATATATTAAGTCCACATATTAACAAGGAGACACTTTTCAAGATATCAGGACACTTAGACTTCTACAAAGATTCTATGTATGCTCCAATAGTTGTAGAAGATGAAACTTACTATCTCAAACCAATGAATTGTCCCGCTGCAATGATGGTATACAAGCTTGAAACAAGAAGTTACAAAGATCTTCCATTAAAATTAGGAGAACTTGGAACAGTATACAGATACGAAAAAAGTGGAGAACTGCACGGACTACAAAGAGTAAGAGGGTTTACACAAAATGATGCCCACCTTTTCTGTACACCAGAACAATTGGAGAGTGTGATAGGGGAGACACTTGATCTGCTTGATGTATTTTACAAAGATGTTGGATTTAAAAAATATACATTTAGACTATCAATATCTGATTGGGAGAAAAAAGCAGATAAATATGCTGGAACAAAAGATAAATGGGAACACACTGAAGGAATACTTAGAAAAGTTCTTACTGACAGAGAAGTAGAATTTGAGGAAATGCCTGGAGATGCAGCTTTCTATGGACCCAAAATTGATATTCAGGCAGTAAATGTATTTGGAAAAGAAGACTCAGTATCTACAATACAATTAGACTTTAACCTTCCCGAAAGATTCAATATCACATATATAGATGAAGATGGAAAGGAGAAACAGCCTTATGTAGTACATAGAGCATTGATTGGATCTTTTGAGAGATTCATGGCATTCCTCATAGAACACCATGGGGGAGACTTTCCTCTTTGGTTTACTCCTGAACAAGTTTATGTCATTCCAATATCAGATAAACATTTATCCTATGCACAAGATGTCTATCAGCAGTTAAGAAATGCTCAATTAAGAGTAAAATTAGATGACAGAACAAAAAGTATGCAGTCAAGAATACGAGATGCTGAAAAATTAAAAATCCCATATGTAATAATTGTAGGAGATAAAGAAATAGAGACAGAAACAGTATCTGTAAGGGCTAGAAGAAACAAAGGAGGAGGGTTGATGAAAGTTCAAGAGTTTATTGATAAACTAAAGGAAGAGATAAGGACAAAAGATTCTTTCTCTTCAGAAAATATATAATTTTTTACTCTTAAAATAACTAAATGGCCTTTGAAAATAACACTGGTTCTGGGAAGAAGTCTACTCCAAGAAAAAATGAGTATATCCATGTTCCACAGGTTCAATTGATTGGTGAAAATGGAGAAAATATTGGAGTAATACCCACATACAAGGCTCTTGAAATGGCGAAAGAAGCACAATTAGACCTAGTAGAAGTTGGACCAAATGTTAAACCACCTGTATGTAAAATAATGGATTTTTCAAAATATATGTACATACAGAGCAAAAAGAGCAGGATGAATAAGAAGGGGAAAGTCAAAGAAACAAAGGAATTTAGATTTACTCCAGTTATTGATACAGGAGACATAGAACATAGAGTAAAAAGAGCAAAAGAATATTTAGGTAAAGGGCATCCAGTAAAGATAGTGATGGTTAGAAAAGGGAGACAAAACAAAGAACAGGCGATGCAGGTTTTTAATGAAATATTGACTAATTTTACGGATTATAGTAGTATCGAGGCCGAACCTACCGATGAAGGAAATCGGATATTTTTGACATATAAACCTAATGGCAAGACAGAGAACAAATAAAACAGCAAAGAAGAGAGTCGTTTTTTCAAATCCAAGAGGAAACAAAACTCCAGTTGTAATGTACAAACAGAGTCATCAGGGACACCTAAGAACTAAGAGATCTTCAAGATCAAAAAGAAGACAATCTTCCAATGCAAAGGTTCATCCTACAACTGCCAGAAAAATGATAAAAAAAATTGTTAATATATAGCTGAATATACAATGAGAGTAAAAAGAGGAACAACAAGAAAAAGAAAACATGACAAAGTTTTGAAATCAACTAAAGGATACAGAATGAGCAAACATACTCTATACAGAGTGGCTCACGAATCATATATGCACGCAGGAAACTATGCCTACAGACATAGACAAAGAAGAGCTGGAGACTTTAGAAAAATTTGGATTGCAAAGATAAATGCTGCATGCAAAAATAATGGAATCAAGTATAACGACTTCATAAACAAGCTTAAAACTAAAAATATACAACTCGACAGAAAAGTACTTGCAGATATAGCACAAAATAACCCTGCAGTTTTCACTAGTGTCATAAAATCTCTCTAATACGATAAATTTCAACATATTTCATATCTCCTATAGTGTTGATATAATGTCAATGTACACTATTGATTAACGATAGCCGTACGATCTTTAACATATAGTTTCAAACAAGGCAGGGTACAAAAAAAGGAGGAAATGTGAATATACAATTTAGTCAAAAGTCTGAAGAGAGAATTAGAATGATAAAGTATTACTGTAATATTCTTTTTGAATCAGAATATTACAAAACAATGAAAAAAGACAATTCTCATCGACTAGACCGTTCGTTCAATGACCTAGATGTTGAAATCGCCATGAATCAGGCATATGCTAGATTTCGCAATCCACAACCAACCGTTCCGCCAAATACACCATTGGCAACCGTATTGGCATTAGCCTATCAATGCAGACAAGCAGGCATGATACCTGAAATCAATGCTAGTATTGTTATCTTAGGAAAATATCTCCAATACGATCAAGCTGCTTTTATGTTGGTAAGGATGGATTATACGAATTTTGCAATAGATCCAGGAGAAGTTTTGGGATATTGTCTGTTTAAATCTCTTGCAAGTCTATCAGAATATGAATATGCCAGTGCAGTAGAATTAGATTTAGAATCTAAGCTTCCATTATCTCATCTATTCTCAAAAATAAATGTCCCTGCATGAAATCAATGCTGAAAGCTATATGTTAAACAAGTGGATATAACCAATTTTGAATGCTTCAAAGCTTCATTTTTCTTTCTGGTTATATCCACTTTAACTATTTCTCATCGTCAAATTTTTGTAGTATACTCATGCAAATGGACTTTACATACTCAAATTTACAAGACATATACAACAAAATACTAAGTGATTCTGACCTTGAATACGACCAGTTAAAAAACAAATATTTCAATAAAAAAACTGGCCTAGTACCATCAGCCCTATCTCAAATATCTAAACTACCCAAAGAAGAAAGAGTCGAGTATGGTAAACAAGTTAACATACTAAAAAAGTATGTGCAGGAACAATTAGAAAACAAACTTAAAGAAAAATATTCATACTCGATTAAATCTAGGATAGATCCTACAGCACCGTTTGATGTAAATACGCAACCTGATAAAAGACCTCATATACTTAATCAAAGAGGTTCTAAACATCCTCTCACTGCTGAAATTGAGAAATTAGTAAAAATATTTCAAAACATGGGATTTGATGTACTGGAAAGTAGACAGATTGATGATGATTATAATATGTTTGAATCTCTAAATTTTCCTAAAGGACATCCAGCAAGAGATATGTATGATACATTTTGGACAGAAGATGGATATGTTCTTCCAGCTCACACTTCCACCATGCAAAATAGGGCTATGAAGAAATTCGGGCCACCTCCAATTTCTGTTGTCATGCCTGGGAGATGCTTTAGAAATGAAGCAACTGATGCATCACATGAACATACCTTCTATCAAATGGAAGGAATATATATAGACAAAGGAGTATCTATCGCTGATATGAAAGGAACCATAAAAACATTTCTTGAAGCATATTTAGAAACACAATTGGAAGTCCGTATACAACCATCCTTCTTCCCTTTTACTGAGCCAGATTGTGAATTCGTCATAAGTTGCCCATTCTGCTCAAAAGCAGGGTGCAGTGTTTGTGGTTATTCTGGATGGATAGAAATAATGGGATGTGGAATGATACATCCTAATGTTTTAACCGAAGGAGGAATTGATCCAGAAACATATTCTGGATTTGCATGGGGTTTCGGAGTAGATAGATTAACCATGATTAAGCTTGGCATCAAAGATGTTAGATTACTTAGAGAATCTAACCTTAATTTTCTGAGACAATTTTAATCCTATGAGAGTTACAACAAATCTTCTTAGACAATTTGGAACAATCCCAGCATCAGATGCAGAAATCATAAAACTGATAAAAGAGCATATAGCAGAAGTAGAAGAATATCACGATCTAACACCTGATTATGAGGGCATAGTAATAGCACAAATAACAGACAAAAAGGATCACCCTGATTCAGATAAACTTGCAATATACCAAATATCTACTGGGACACAATCAGGAGTACAAGTAGTAGCTGGAGACAAAACGCTCCAAATTGATGACAAAGTAGCATACATTCCAGTAGGAGCAATAGTCCCATACTCTGTGTATACTGAGGAAAAACCAGTAAAAATAGGCGTTAGGAAACTTGGGGGATTTGAATCAAATGGTATGATGGCATCTCAAAAAGAATTAAACATAGGAAGCGATCATACACAAGTTTTTAGACTTCCAAAAGACGCTCCCGTAGGAGAGTCTTTTGCAAAATATTTCGGTTTAGAAGATACATTCGTAGAAATAGAGAACAAAGGTCTTACTAATAGGGGAGATCTTTTTGGAATCATTGGGCTATCAAGAGAACTAACTGCTATAACAGGAAACAGATTTACTTCACCAAAGTGGTTCACTGACTATGTAAAGGATCTAAAACCCGAAGAAAATTGCTTAAACATACATATTACAAATGATGCAGAAGTTCTATGTCCTAGATACACTGCAATAGCCATGGATAATATTAAAATTGAACAGTCTCCAATAGAGATTAGATCAACCTTCATTAAGTGCGGAATTAAACCAACAAATAATATAGTAGATATCACTAACTACATCTCCTTAATATTTGGACAGCCAATGCACGCCTTCGATTATGACAAAATAGTATCCAATGATCCAAACGGGGGAGATCGTGCTGATATTAAAATTAGACTTGCTCATGATGGTGAAAGTATTTTAGGACTTGATAACAAGATCCATACTCTAAACAGTAATATGATGGTTATTGCAGACAGCACTAATCCCATAGCTATAGCAGGTGTAATAGGTGGAAAAGATACAGAAGTTGATTTTAATACACATAGAATCATTTTTGAATCAGCAAATTTTGATAAGAATAATATAAGAAAAACTTCAATGGAATTGGGAGTATTTACGGACGCATGTACTAAATACAAGCACTCCTTAGACACAGAGATGACTCTCCCAGCACTAAAGAAAGCCGTATTAATGGCTAAAGAACTAGCAGGAGCAAAAATTGCCTCTGAGATTATAGACATTTACGAAATCCCATTCGACACAAACCAAACAATAAAAATAAATATAGAACATTTGAACACAATAGCGGGAATTAATTTCAAAATTGATGAAGTAAAAAATATTTTAGAAAATCTTGAATACAAGGTAACTCAAGAGGATGAATCATCTTTGATAGTTTTTGTCCCATCGTGGAGAAGAGATACAATTATTAGGGAAGACCTCTATGAAGATATCATTAGAGTCTATGGATATAACAAGGTAGATGCGAAATTACCAAAGAAACAGATAATCCCGCCTAAGACAAACAAGATTTTTGAATTGAAAAAAGATGTTAGAGCAGTTTTAAGTAGTAGAGGAGCAAATGAGATTACAACATATAGTTTTGTAAGTTTGAAAAATTTCAAAGAATGTGATCTAGATCCTGATAAGGCTTTCAGATTAGTAAATTCTCTCTCTCCTGAGCTTTTTTTGATGAGGACAACTATACTGCAATCTGTTCTACAAAAAGCAAAAGAAAATATATCAAGAGGATTTGATAGTTTCATTCTTTTTGAAGAAGGGATTTCTCATCTGAAAGATTTAATTGATAAAACAAATGTTCCAGAAGAAGAATGGATGCTTTCATTAGTAATAGCTGATGGAAATAAAGATGGATATCAGGGATCACCATATTATGAAGTAAAGAAATATATTGATGATCTATTTATATATCTTGGCTATTCAGCTGTTACGTACACTCTAACTGCTGATGCTTCTGAGCAGTCTCTTCAACCAAGGATAAAGAATATCCTACCAATGTTTGATCCAAATACTTCTGCTGTAATTTCTATGGGTCAAGAGTCTTTTGGCATAATTGGAGAGCTTAAAGATACAATAAAGAAATCATTTAAACTTCCACCGAATAGTTCTGCTTGTGAATTGTCTTTATCCTTTTTGTCAGAGCAGAATATTGGTGCAAGATTATACAAAGATGTTCCTGTTTATCCTTCTTTCTCAATTGATTTATGTTTTAAGGTTGATATGTCTGTGCAATATTTGGATATGTACAATGAAATTGAATTGTACATAAATAGGAAGGGATATTACGGAAGTATTGAATGCCTAGATATTTACCAAGGAAAAGATGATGAAAACAAAAAGAAGATTACTTTTAGAATCAAAGTAAGTAGTTATGAGGGAACCTTCACTAATAAACAGATTGAATTAGTGAAGGAGGGCATTACCAAAAATCTTTCTAAGAGGTTTAATGCACATATTGTATAGAGATACACATCTTTACGGTGTAACAGTGTGCTGAGTCTGATCTGTTGTATTTTGAGTATCAGCAGGTTTAACAGTAATCTTTACTGAACTTGTTCCAACTTTCTCCTTGTTATCTTTAGCTGTAACTACTATTTCTGTCTCTCCCGTAGTGGTATTTTCTGGAATAGTGTAATGAATTAAGTAACTTCCATCATTATTCAATGTTGCTTGAATATTCTTTCCTCCAAATGATACCTTAAACTCAGAAATGCTTTCTAAGTATCTTACACTTCCCGCAATTTCAACCACGCTACCTACTTTTGCTTCACTTGATGCTGAAGGCGAAGTTATTTCTACCACAGGGGCGTTATCTTCTCCAAGTGGAAGAGGACATACACCTGTCTCTGGAGTATCAAACAAATATACAGAATTAGGAAGACTTGTCATGTATTTTTTGTATGCATCAAACTGTAAAGTATTCTCAAGCTTTGTGGACAGAACGACTTTTGTTGTCACAAGATCGTATTTCTTTGCTGCTTCCAAATTAGATGGTATTAAATTATTTGATTTACATACCTCAATTGTTTTTCGATTGTCTACTTGAGGAGCCTTTCCAGATATATATAATGACGGCTCTTTATTACATTCAACACCCTCCGCTGGAGTAGCCCCAGTGTCTGTACATACGGTAGTTGTCATAATGCCTGCAGGTCTATTAAACGAGAATTCAGAATATGTATTTATTACTCTCTTGAAGAATGAGTTAGCTAAGCCTAATGAAATAGTAGAAGCCCAACCGTTCGGCATAACTTCACCATTATTATTCCCATTCCATGCCCCAACTACTAAGCTCTGATTATACAAAAATGCATCTAAATCTTTAGGCCCATCAGTAGTTCCTGTTTTTCCACATACTTTCTTACCATTAATGTAGAAGTAGGGGTCCGCATATCGGTCATGAAATCCCTGCATATCACAAGCCATCCAATTTACCAAATAGGCCTCTTTCTCATCAATAACTCTTACTCCATCATCCTCTTTATACTCTTTCAAAACATTCCCTTTATTATCAACGACTTTAAGTATTGAAGTAACATCATGTTTAACTCCGCTGTTAGCCAATGTCGCATATGCATTTGTTAAATCCAAAAGCCTCATCTCTGCAGAACCCAAACCTAAGCTCAAACCATAGCTTGCTTTAGAAGATATATCTATTCCTAGCTTCTGCATCAACTGAATATATCCATCTATTCCTCCAAGCTGAAGAGTATACACTGCAGGAGTATTTCTCGACTGCACAAGAGCTTTCCTTGCTGTCATTGGCCCAAGATTGCTTCCATCCCAGTTTTTAGGATCATATGTACCAAATGAGATCTCAGCAATATCAGGAGCCTCTGTCCACGGACCATAGCCTTTAGATATTGCATTCAAGTAAACAAATGGTTTTACTGATGACCCCATTTGACGCTCACTAGTAGTAATATTTACATTTCCATCTACACGAGGATCTGTTGTGTTCCAATAATCAACAGACCCAACCATTGCCAATATTTGACCATTCTTGGGGTTTAACACAACCATGGCAGCATTATTAGCATTAAACGCCTTCGCAGATTCCACACTCTTAACAACCTCTTCTTCAGCTATTGACTGTAGAGAAGAATCAAGTGTAGTAGTTACCCTTAAGCCACCTCTCTCAACTCTATCAGCTCCAAATTCCTGTTCTAAAAGCTGTTTTACATAGAACACAAAATGCGGGGCAGTGATATCTATTTTCTTAGAGCTATATACCAGTTCTTCTTTTCTCGCTGCATCTATTTCTTCCTGACTTATACCTGTGAGACTTTGGTGTTTTTCAAGCTGATCAAGAACATACTGCCTCCTTACTTCGGCCATTTCTGGATCAGTTCCATACAAAGGAGAATACACACCAGGACTCTGTATCAAACCAGCAATCAAAGCACTTTCAGCTAAATCAAGTTCACTTACATCCTTATCAAAATATGCATTTGCAGCAGCTTGAAACCCATAATTAACGCCACCTAATGGCACTTCATTCATATACATCTGCAATATCTGATCTTTTGTAAAAGTCTGCTCAACCTGCATTGTAATTAAAATTTCCTGTATCTTTCTAGTATATGTTTGTTTGTACGCATCTTCTCCAAGAACATCATAAAGGATAGTGTTTTTGACCAACTGCTGAGTTATAGTGCTTGCTCCACGAACAATCTGCCTATGTGTTACATTCTGTATGAAAGCTTTAATTATCCCAAGATAATCCAAACCCTTATGCTGATAAAATTCTATATCTTCAGCTGCGAGTAAAGCCCATCTCGTATGTTCAGGAATCTTATCTATTGATACAAATTCTCTATTCTGATCCTTGTACACTGTATACAAAAGCTTTCCATCTCTATCCAAGATCTGAGTACTTTCATCTGAAACTCTCTCAACAAGTTGATCTGGAGAAGGTAATGATTTTTGAATATTCCTCAAATACAGGCCTACAATTAACAATCCGAGACACCCTAGAAAAAATACAACACCTATGAATATATATAATATTTTCTTGGCTTTCTTCTTAGATGATTTTTTACCTCCACTTCCAAATGCTTCAAACCTTTTTCCATCTTCATTTTTGTGATTTTTCTTGGTTACATCTGCACCATACTTCTTGAAATTTTTGTATCTATCAAGCTCTGTTGGACCAAATGTTTTTGGAAAGTTTGAAGATGGATTCCTCCTAGTCAATCCTTTTTTTTTGTTGTTACTGAGACCAAAGCTATACCTCATAAGCCATATTATGCACCAATAATACATTCAAATCAACAAGAAAATAACTATTCAAAATACCTGTATATCAACTTAAATGATGGTATAATCTGGCAATGGAAAAGAAAATACAACCAAAAACACTAAAAGGATTTAAAGACTACTTTGCACAAGATGTGGAAATTAGGGAGTATATAAAAGACACATTCAAAAATCTTGCACAAATTTATGGTTATGAGGGTTTGGAAACTCCATCTCTTGAATACTCTAACCTAATACTTGGGATAAGCGGAGAAGAAGCAGAAAAACTCTATTACAGATTTAAAGATAATGGTGGAAGAGATGTAATGCTTAAGTATGAATTAATGACATCAATGTGCCGAGCAGTTGCACAAAATATAAATAACATACAAATGCCTTACAAACGCTACCAAATACAAAATGTGTGGAGAGCAGATAATGTACAAAAAGGGCGTTTAAGAGAGTTTACACAGATGGATATTGATATATTAGGGTCTCAATCTTTATTCTGCGATGCGGAGATATTGGAGATTGGTTTAAGATTTCTCCAAAAGCTTGGTTTTAAGGAATACATTGCAAGAATTAATAACAGAAAGATACTCGCTGGAATATTAGATTATTTAGAAATTCCTCAAACTCATTTCGATGGATTCTACACATCAGTAGATAAATTGAACAAAATAGGGGAGGAAGAGGTAAAAAAAGAGCTAGTAAGTTTAAGAGGCATACCAAAAGAAAAAACTGATGAAATTATGGAAATACTAAAATTGAAAACTCTTGATGATTTGAAAAGAAATATTGGAAGTACACAAATAGGCAAAGAAGGGATAGAGGAGACAGAACAGATCTTTTCAATTTTGAATGAAACAGATTTGCCTGTTTCTTCATACATTTTTGATATTACCCTTGCGAGAGGATTAGCTTCATATACTGGACCAATTTGGGAATATGAAATAGTTGATAAAAACATTGGGTCAATAGCAGGAGGAGGAAGGTATGACAAAATTATTAGCAGATATGTTAATCAAAACATATATGCTACAGGAGTTTCTTTTGGACTAGAAAGGATACAAGAAATTCTAAAGCAAGAGAACATGTTTGGAACCAAGCTTAACAATTGTGATGTTCTTGTAATTCCTATGGACTCTAAATCAATTAAATACAGTATACAAACAGCTCAGAAATTAAGAAGTAAGGGGATCAGAACGATGGTATATCCTGAGATTAAAAAACTTAGTTCAGTCTTTAAATACGCTGACAAAAAAGGATTCCCATGGGTAATAATCATAGGGGAAAATGAAATAACTTCCAAATGTATTCAACTAAAAAATATGCGAACAAAAGAGCAGTTTTCTGCTATTCCAGAGGAAGCTGTAAAAATAATTTCTTCTAAGCAATAATTTTGTAATCTCTTCATCGTATTATTTTAATAATATGATTACTTCATATGAGAATATATCTATATTCTCCATGGATAAAGATTTTATCAAAGCTATAAAACAGGCCATTAAGCCAAATCTTTTACTTAACTCTGCACACTCCCAAATACTCGTGATTGATGAAAGATATCGCTACCCATTCAATAATGTTAAGGATAATCCATACAAAACCTACAAAAAAATACATATTGTTGAAAATATTTCATATGAAGAAGTTACTAAACTACTTTCTTCTAAAGACAACTATATAATCCAACACCCAATCAACAAGGATCTACTTAATGGGATAATTTGGAGACTTACAAACAATGATGATGAGACAGAATATCATGGGATTAAATTAAACAAAAAGGAGAACTATTTTGAATACAGATCATGTAAAATTGCTCTTTCACCAACTGAGACTTTAATTTTGAAAGTGGCTATGGAATATGAAGGCTTTTGTGATATTAAAATTGTAAATAATTATTCGAGTAACCCAATATCTAAGTGTTATCTCCAAGTTATTGTAAGTAGAATAAACAAAAAAACACAAAATATCACAGGGGTAAAAATTATGAGGAACAACAATAGGGCAGGGTACAGAATAATTATTTAACAATGCTTACATTAAACCTTCTTCTTCCATGCAGATATCTTATTCAAAGCTTCTATTGGAGTTAAGTTATTAATATCCAATTCTTGAATTTCCTTTTCTATTTCTGATTCTTTTGCTGAAAACAAAGGATACTGCAAAGAAGAGTCTCTATCCTGATTTCTCTTCTCACTTTCACTTGTTAAAAAAGTTCCTTCTCTAACAGAATTCTTCGCTGAAAACATATTTTTTTGTTCAAAACTTTCCAATATCTCATTTGCACGGTTTATAACCTTATCTGGGAGACCAGCCATCTTTGCAACATAAATTCCGTAACTTCTATCTGTTCCTCCTTCTACTATTTTTCTTAAAAAGATTACAGAACCTTTTTCTACATCTTCCTCTACCAAAACATTAAAATTCTTAACTAACCCATTCTTTCCCTCTGCAAGCTTAAGAAGTTCATGGTAGTGAGTAGCAAACAATGTTCTTGCTTTAATATCATTCAGTATGTATTCTGCCAATGCCCAAGCTATGCTAACTCCATCATAAGTGCTTGTACCTCTTCCAACTTCATCAAGTATAATCAGGCTGTACTTTGTTGCATTATTTACTATATTTGCTGATTCTTCCATTTCAACCATAAATGTACTTCTTCCACCTGCTAAATCATCAGATGCTCCAACTCTTGTGAAGATTCTGTCTGCAATTGATATATCTCCTCTTTCAGCTGGAATATAGCTTCCTATTTGTGCCATTAAGACAATTGTTGCCACCTGTCTTATATACGTTGATTTTCCTGACATATTTGGTCCAGTGAGTATGCCCATATTGCATTCTTTTTGGGACAGAAAAGTATCATTGGATATGAACTCTTCATCTGAAACAACTTCTACTATTGGGTGTCTTCCCTTTTTTATGTCAATAATCCCATCGTTTTCTCCAATTTCATAAATGTTCGGTTTAGTATAGTTATTTTTTATAGCTACATAGGCAAAATTTGAAAGTACATCTATACATGCAATAACATTTGATAGTTCTTCTAGTTTGTCTAGACTTGGCTGAAGAGAATCTCTAAAGTCACTAAAAAGTTGGTACTCCAATTCAAACAGTTTATCATGTGCATTTAATATTGTATCTTCCCTCTCTTTAAGCTCCTCCGTTATATATCTTTCAGAATTAACAAGTGTCTGCCTTCTAATGTATCGATCAGGCACTTTGTATTGATGAGTTTTTGTTACTTCAATGTAATATCCAAATACAGAATTAAATCCTATTTTAAGAGAAGAAATACCAGTCTTTTTCCTTTCTTCTTCTTCAAAAGATTTTAGCCAATTTTTTGTATCCCCCGATATCAATCTAAGTTCATCAACTTCTTTATTGTATCCTTCTTTAATAATATCTCCTTCTCCTACAGTAATCGGAGGATCATTTGAAATTGTATTATCAATTTTTTCCACTAATTTATTCAGAAATTCCAAATTCACAGTTTTGTAATCAAGATTTAATTCTTTTTTCAACATTTCAAAAATTTTTACAGAACTAGATAGTGAATATTGCAATGATTTAATATCCCTTGGGGTAGCCCTCTTTAATCCAATCTTTCCAGCAATTCTTCCTATGTCATTGATTCCCTCTAATTCATCTCTTACTTGGTTTAAGACTTCTTCATTTTTGTAGAACATTTCTACCGTATTCAGTCTTCTATCTATTTCCTTCTTACTTATCAATGGGTTCAGTATCCAAGAGTAGAGAAGTCTTGTTCCCATTCTAGTAACTGTTTTATTTAATATATCAAACAAGGATCCTTGAATATTACCTGTATACAAACTGGATACCAATTCTAAGTTTCTGATTGTCGCTTTATCTAAAACCATTGTACTATTAAGTGAGACTTTTATTGGCTTCTGTATGTGCTTAGGCTCCATAAGCTGGGTATCTTGTATATATTTAATAATCATGCCTATGGGAATAACTTCTTCTGTCTCTGTTAATCCTAGAGACTCTAAGTTTTTCACATTAAAAAATTGTGTGGTAAGTTCTGTACAGTATTTAATATTTCTCAATCCTTTTTGAACAAACTGGACAGGAATATCACCAAACATTGTTTCTGTCTCACCTTCTATCATTAATACCTCAGTAGGAGCATATTTCGCCAATATGCTTGAAATTACATCGTTGTTTCTCTCTTCACTAAGCCATATAAATTTTCCTGTGGAAACATCACACAATGAGCAGAATATTTTTTTACTAGTAGGAAAGAATGCTGCTAGGTAAGAGTCTTTCACAGCACTGGCTTCTTCACCATCTAAAGTCCCTGGAGTAACTATTCTAATGACTCCTCTTTTTACTATACCTTTTGCTAGTTTTGGATCTTCAAGTTGATCTACAACTACTACACAATGTCCGGATTGTATAAATTTAGGAAGATACTGGTCTATAGCTTTGTGTGGGAATCCTGCAAGTGGAACTTCTCCTTTTTTATTCCTTTTTGTAAGTGTAATATTTAAAACTTTAGAGGCTGTTTTCGCATCTTCTCCAAATGTTTCAAAGAAATCACCCATTCTAAACAACACTATTTTGTCAGGGTACTGTTTCTTAAAGGCCATGTACTGTTTCATCATTGGAGTATCATCCATACATGGAAGTATATCACTAGTACACAAATTCCGCCTATAGCGAGAGAGGGGTAGGATAGGGGTGTATACCTATTTCCCTAATATTATCTTGCTTTCTTCTTCAAATGCTGCCTTTCTTCCTTCTTTTACATCTTCTGGATACACACATACTCCATAAACACCCACTTGTACACAATATCGAAGAAGTGGTTTGCTGTTCTCAACTTCAACTATGATTTTTGTGCCCTTAGGTCTTCCAGCTTCCATTACGCTATCAAGTACTTTGAATACACTATGCCTAGCTAGATCATATTTTGCATCTTTCTCATCAATTTTAAAACCTTGCATTTGTCTTGCTATTGCAGGCATGTTTATGATCAACCCATCAATTTTTGCATTTAATATTTCATCAGCCAGTATAACTTCAGATGGATTATCTAATATTGCAAATATCCCAAAGGTAGAGGTTCTTCTCAGCTTTTCTCCTGAAAGAAGTTTTTTAATTTCAACCATCACATCCCCATTTACTGGTGAATGAACAGCTAATGAGATGTTCCTCTTTTTGTAAACATTTCTTAATTTTCTCACGATTACTGCAGTCTTTTTTAGTAGCTCGGGATTCGCAGTATAGTGGAGTGCTCCATGTATTTCTCCTGAAAGTTCTTCATTTTCAAATTCCTTTCCTCCACTTAAATTTCTAAAATCTTTAAC
Organism: Candidatus Dojkabacteria bacterium; assembly: GCA_035370505.1. Lineage (GTDB taxonomy): Bacteria > Patescibacteriota > Dojkabacteria > SC72 > SC72 > UBA5232. The sequence continues at coordinate 15,018 of DAOOVU010000005.1, forward strand.
TTTAGAAGATCCTATGGACAAAATTACATCATTTCCTTGTGCCAAATTCACATACTCAAGTACTTTTTCACATATTGTTTTTACATATTCCGCTTGTTCCTTTCCTTTTCCATACGACAGAGGATGTTTTCCATTCTGTATCATGATACGGTCTAGGTCTAAATACACAATACCATCAGCATTCCCAACATGTTCAAATACTCTTTTAACATCATCAACACCTATGCAATAAATCTTTGTGGCAGATGGAGGAAGAGAAGGATCCTTTGAAAGAGTAACTTCTTCATTCTGGTTATCTTCTTTAATCTCTTCGTGCTTTACTTCACCAGATACATACGCTTCAACTACAGGGTGTATTTCTGTATTGTTTTTTGCAATATTTTCCTTTTCTGTATATACTGTTCCTGCATTTCCATCTATACGAATATGATCCCCATTTTTCAAAACCTTAACAGCCCCCTGAGCTCCAACTACGGCAGGAATATTAAACTCTCGACAAAGAATTGACACATCACTAGTAATTCCTCCTGTTTCCAAGATCACTCCACCACATTCTAAAACCATAGACCTCATTTCTGGGGTATAGTTCTGTGCCACTAAAATATCCTTTCTAGTTAATTTTTTCTCATTATTTGGCTCAGCAATGAAAACATCACCCACTGCGACACCAAAGCTCGCTCCTATTCCAGAAAGAAGAAGGTCATTCTTGGTTAGATCCTTTTCATTGTTTTCTGTGCCTAAACCTTTCTTTGCTAGTGATATCAATTCTTCGAGCTTCTTACTTACTTCATCATTATTTTTCTCAACAATCTTTTGAGCTTCGTTCATTGCAGATGAAACCATTTGTCTACTTGTCTTGTACTTTTCCATAAAGGCAAGAATCACTTCCCTTATGTTTTTTCTTGATATATCAGCTTCTGAATAGACTACCTTTTGATTCCCTTCTATCTCATACAATGGTTTATTTTGGAGAATCCAAAACCTTCCTCCCGCTAGTACCCATTCAATATTTTGAGGTTCCTTTGATTTATCTTCTATGACCAAAGCTATCTTAGCTATTTCCTCCATATCTTTGTCAGAAAGCTTTTGTCTGTGACTCCAATTCATAGATATTTTAATTTTTTCTGCATTTCTGCTACTTCTACCAGAAGGTTTCATTGTTCTAACCTTCATCCACTCTTGAGGAGCTATATGTTTTTCTAATATTGCTAAGTCCTTTTTATTCAACAAATATGAATCTGGTGTTAGTTCTCCAGATGATATTACATCTCCTAATCCATATACCGCCTCTATGCTAAGTTTTGTGTAGTCTTGAGTTATTGGATCGACAGTAAATATTACTCCAGAGATTTCGGATTGAACCATTCTCTGGACAACAACCGCCATTTTTACATCAGCAAGGTCAATCCCTGATTCTGAGGCATATGCCACTACATCATCAGTAAATACCGATGCATATACTCTTTTTATTGAATTAAGTAGTTCATCAAATTTTCTTACATTCAATTCAGTACTAAATACACCATTAAACGAAACATTTTTATCATCAGGAAAAATTACCGAAGATCTTACAGAAACCCATGCTTCTGTAAATCCAGATAGTCTAGTATATGCACTCAATATCTCTTCCTCTACCTCTTTGCTAAATTCACATTTGAGGAATGCCTCCTCAATCTCTCGTGATTCAGGGTTTCTTCCCTTTGCAAGAAGTTTCTCTTCAACAGATTCAAAGGCACTCAAACAAAAATCAGTAAAAACATCTCCAGATACTACAAAAAAATCAGGAACAGGAACGTCCATATCCTTAAGCCTAAAAAGGCTGTACCCTTTTCTTCCAATTTTATCTTTACTCAAATCTTTAAAAGAGAAATCCTCAAAAAAGAATACTGGACTCTTCTTAACTACAGAACTTTCCATCTATACTGGGCAGTACAAAATTTATATTCCCATCTAAACAATACCTTTAGCTTTTATTTTTTGCAAGTCTATATAGAATTCATAGAGAATTTTTAGAATTACTATTCCGGGAAGAGCTAATAATCCTCCAATCGGACCAAATACAATTATTGACGCTACCACTCCAAGCATCACTACAAGTGGTTTTAATCCAATCACATTTCCCATAATCCTTGGGTATATTAGCGTATTTTCAACAGGCTGATACAGAGCAAGAAATGCCAGAACAAAGGCTGCTTTAACTGGACCAACGATAAGCAACGTTATCAAAGACACAATGACTGTGGCTAAAGTAGATCCAATATTAGGAATCATTCCCATTAATGCTATAAACACAGCAAAAGGTATAGCAAAAGGAATTTTTAATATACTTAGAACTATACTCGAATAAATCATCGAAAGGAGACTAACTAAACCCTGTCCAAGTATCCAGTTACCTAACTTTCCCTCTACATCAGCAATTAGCTTTCTTACTCTTTCTTTCTTTTCATCAGATGTAATTCTCAACAAAAGTAGATCAAGCAAAGAATCATGTTCCAACATCAAATATATTGAAAACATCATAGCAGTAATTAATGTTCCAATGGAGGAGAAAAAACTTGAGAAGAATGACGTTATACTCTTCATACTATCAATAGTAGTAAGACTGTTTACACTGTCCATCAGAGATTTTTCAAAAGCACTCATATCGATAGTATTCCCAGCAATTGTTACATTCTCTATACTTTGTGTAACTTTTCCAATCCATTCAGGGATAGCTCCTACAAAATCACCAAGTTGAGTTACCAGTGGCACTATAACAACAGAAAAAATGGATATCAAAACCAATATTAATCCAGCATATGCAATAAAAATAGCCAAGTGTTTAGAAACACCCTTTTTTCTTAATTTCGAAACTATTGGGAGACAAACCGACATCAGTACAAAGCTGAGCATAAGAAACAAAGCTATTGAAAATATCTGCTTCCTAAAAAACACAATACACACACCGAGAACAATAAAAAACTTCAACCTACTAGACAAATCTATCACCACCATTTGCGGAGAACTCTCACCACCTGTTGAATTTTCTTTAACAGAAAAAACCTTTGTCATAGTCGTGCTAGATTATACCAAAAAGGGAGGATTTTTTCCTCCCTTCTCAAAATTTACTTTAAGATATTCTAAGAATTATCCTACCTTTCCATAATTCTTCTTCACAAGAACTATTCCAGAGCTGAGCATAAATGATGCTATGGCAAGCAATCCAAAAATGGACATTAATTCATTCTGCAAAATATATTCTAAAGCTTCCCCTAAATTACCAGATGCTACTGGAAGAGTAGAATCGGTAACTCCAGCTCCATTAAGATCTCCAACTGCCTCTCCATTTACATCACTATCCAAAGAGTATGCAACTTTAATTTTTTCTTCTACATTTGTAACATTACCAGCTTTATCCTTTATTTCCATAGTAAAGACATTCGGACCTTCATCTAGTGCTATTCCCTTAACAGTAAAATTCCCAGAATCATCACACTCACTTCGGTAAACACTTGTTCCTCTCTTCACTGCTACTTCGCACCCTGCTTCCGAAACTCCTGCCAAAGAAAATGTTGAAGTACCAACCTCTGATGGATAGGTTATCTTCTGAAGTACCGGACTTGTTTTATCCACCTCAATAACCTTTGATTCTGATTTATTTGACATGTATCTTTTTGGAAAACCTTTTACACCTGCAACCGCAACTTCATATTTTCCTTCACCAAGCACAGGATATTTGTATGAAAAATTTCCATCTTTATCTACATCTGTTTTCCCTATATATTCACCATTAACATAAAGGAAAACATCATTGTATCCAGAAGCTATTCCCTCTATCGTTATCTCATCAGTATTTACAATATTGTTAGATTCAGAGACAAAAGGAACTTCAAGATTTTCATCTAATTCAGGCTCTCTGTTATATTTAACAAAAGAAAAGATGCCATAACCAACAAGTGCTATTCCTAAGATTATAAATACAGTCCCAAGCGTTCTTGAAATTTTATCTTGATCCGCAACTTTGGCAGTTTTAACCTCTACTTTGGAAACCATGGAATCTTTTTCCTTTCTCTCTTTCCCATATGATGTTTCCGCAGAGATGTTTTTCTTTTTCTTTGCCACCTTTAGCCTATATTAAAATTTATATGTTCTCTTAAATAGGATAATATAATTACATAGATAATGCAATATGTATGCAAATTTAGTAGAATACTAGCTGAAAGATGAAGAAACAGATAAAAATTACAATTACACTTTTTGTATTACTATTGGTCTTTGTTCCCTCTATTATTTTTCTAATTTTCCCAATCCAATCAGAGTTAGCAATCAAATTTGACAAAATAAGACCATATACAATCTCAAGAAAAGCTACCATAGCAACACTTTCTGCCGTATCACCGAGCAGAACAAAATACTCAGAACAAGTACTAGGAACGTCAACAATAGAAGAATCTCTAGGAGACGCAGACATAACAATAGATAAAAGCAGAATAGAAGGAATTAATACTTTACTTGAAATCCCCTCACTAGATATCAGCGGTATGATATTTCAAGGAGAAGATTCATCTACTATGGATAAAGGATTCTGGCATTTTCCTCTTTCAAAAAATCCAGGAGAAAAAGGGAATGTTGTCATAATAGGGCATAGATTCATGAATATTCCTCCAAAAAAAGATACTTTCTTCAATTTGGATAAAGTAGATATAGGGGATAGAATTCACATTACAAGTGATTTGGGAGAATATAACTACATAGTATTAGAAAAAAAAGAGGTAGAACCAAACGATATTTCAATAATTCAGGATACCGATGACTACACGCTAACTTTGGTAACATGTACCCCTTTGTGGACCTCCCAGAAAAGGCTTGTCATCGTTGCCAAACTAGACAAACTATACAAAAAAGTGTAGACTTTGCCCATTATCTTACATATATATAAATAGTCATGGATGACAATTTTTACACTAGAAAAGATGTGGATCAAAGCACAGTAGAGCTTACCATAACCATACCAAGAGATGCTTTTGATAAAAGCTACAAGAATCTACTTGAAGAAAACACCAAAAAAGCACAACTTAATGGTTTCAGAAAAGGAAAAGTTCCAACAGATATAGTTGAGTCACAAGTAAGCAGTTCAATTAAAATAGAGACTCTTGAAAAGCTTATCCCTCTATACTTAGCTACCGCATTACAAAAAGAAGGTCTTTTGCCGGTTGCTCCACCAGAATACAAGGATTTTCCCAAACTCGATGGAACAGAGGATATTACACTAACAGTGTTAATAACGATAATGCCGGAGTTTAAGCTTGGAGATTTAAAGAAAATCAATGTTCAAAAGCAAGATGCTGTAATTACAGATGAGGAAATAAACGAAGTTCTAACAAATATCTTTAAGAACAACAAAACCGAATTCAAGGAGATGAATGATGAATGGGCTAAGGAGACTGCAAAAATATTGAAGGCTGAAGAGGTTAATAATATGCAAACATTAAGAGAATACATTAAAAATGTATTAAAGACCCAAAAAGAAGAAGCTCTCAAACACCAGTTAGAAGAACAAGTACTTGAACAGGCTGTAAAACTCTCAAATATATCCATACCTCAACCAGCAATAAAATACGAAGCAGAAGAAAGAGAAAGATCATTTGAACATGATATGCAGGCAAGACAAATTAAGGTTGAGGACTTTTTGAAGGCAAATGATATAACTATTGAAAAAATGAGAGAACTATGGCTCGAAGATGCTAAGCAAGCATTAGAGACAGACGCATTTCTAAAAGCATATATGAAGGAGAGAGGAATTAAATTCAATGATGAAGATTTAGCCAAAAAGATAGAAGAGATAAAGAAAAATGCTCCAAAGGATACAGACCCAAGTATATTTGAAGATGAAGAATGGAAAGAGTACATTCGAAGAGTTTCAATGAAGGATTTAGCTTTCAAAAGATTCATTGAAGAGGTAGTACCTAAGTAGAAATATAAATTGTAAGCAATAAATAATATGGTATTGATTCCTACAGTCATAGAAAAGGAAAGAGGAGGAGAAAGAGCATATGATATTTACTCACGTCTTCTTAAAGACAGAATCATTTTCGTGGGAGATGAAATCGAAACAAACATGGCTAATACAGTTATTGCACAATTACTATTCCTAGAAAAGGAGAATCCTGATGCTGACATTCAAATGTTCATAAACTCACGTGGAGGACAAATAACTGCAGGAATGGCCATAGTTGATACTATGAATTACATTAAATGCGATGTTTCAACAATAGCCGTTGGGATAGCTGCATCAATGGGGACAGTTTTGCTTGCAAATGGGAAGAAAGGAAAAAGATTTGCTCTTCCAAACAGTAAAATACATATACATCAACCATTGGGTGGAGTAGAGGGACAGGCAAGTGATATTGCCATAGAAGCAGAAGAGATATTAAAAACTAGGGAGGTTATTTACAAGATGCTTTCTGAAACTACTGGAAAAAGCATAGAACAAATACAAAAGGATGCAGATAGAGATAAGTATTTCACTGCGAAAGAGGCTATGGAATATGGATTAATAGATAAAATAATAGAAAAAAGAAAGTGATTGAAAATCAAGCAGAAAACGATTACAAGAATGAACAGATGATAAGGGTTAAAGATCAAATAGAAGACCTTATGAGTCATGGTGAAGGAGATGAGATAATTGATGACATATTGTATGACATCTCTCTGCAGGAAGTTGATCAATATCTTAATGATGAATATATCAAGGTGAACTGCCCTCGTTTTAGTTCTTGTACTGTAAAAGATGAAGATACTTTCAACATGCTATGTGACTACATGAATATCAAAATAGGAGATGAATATATACATAAAAATTCCTCACAAAAAGTTTACTTCATAGAAGGAGATCAATATGCATTAACTCTAATTCCTATGCAACTTAAAGACAAAAATATAAACTACAGAATTGAGGCACTAGAAAATGCTCCTGATTTCATAACTGAAATGTATGCAAATCTTGAGGAAGAAAAAAAGAGTAGGAAAGAGAGTAAAAATGATGAGTATAGGATTAGATTTGATAAATTTGGCAATAGAATATAGAATACGCTTGTGTTTGGGCGATTAGCTCAGCTGGTTAGAGCGTCACATTGACATTGTGGAGGTCACAGGTTCGAGTCCCGTATCGCCCATTTTAGTATTAGAATATTTCCTTTCAATAACAAAAACATCTGGAGATAATCCTCCTTCGTTTGTGTGAATAATACTTTTGCATTTCCATACTTGTTTACTGAAAGTTTCTCTAAGCAATCTCTTTTCTTGTGTTAAAAGTACTAATTTACCTTTCCTTCTTAATACTTTAAGAGCAGTCTTTTCCAAACAGTCATACGCTTTAATATTCTCCTCATGACTTCCTGTTCTAATTCCAAAAGGAAGGTTTGATATTATCAAATCAATATTTCTCTTAGTCAGTTTAACATCACAAATATCACTTTGGAACAAAGTATATTTACTACTGTCTATACCAGCTTCTTCAAAATTAATTCTGCTCTTTTCTACTGCACTTCCACTTTTATCCGAGCATATGGCTCTCTTGCAAGAGAAATAGAGTAGGGCAGTAATTGGAATTACACCAGCTCCACAAAATGGATCATAAATAATCGAATTATCATTAACTCCTGCAACCATACACATAATGTATGCCAAGCATGGATTTATACCAGCAGGAACAAATTCTTTACGCCATCTCCTTTTAGATAAATCTATTCTTCTGCCATCAGCTTCAACAGCATATCCAGACATTACCTTTCTAAACTCCAAAATATTACTAACATCACAATCAAACTCGATATATTCACTAAATTCTCCAGTAACATAAATATTTGGAAATTTGTTCTTCAGTTCCTCAAGAACATAATCTTTTGTCCCTTTTAAGAAATACAACCTATACTTCATCTGAACATTACATTTTTAAGAAATATCTTTAAGCACTCCAATCATTTCATCTAAACTTCTTGATTCTAACAGTTTCTTCCTCAATATTCCTGCATCATCAAAATTATTCAAATACGCTTTTACATACTTTTTTTGACAGTCAAAAGGCTTTGATTCTCCCCAAAACTCCTGAAAAAGCATTAAATGTTTTAATAAGGCTTGTATCCTTTCCTCCCTAGGAATATTTTCTCTGCCAGAAAACAACCATGGATTATTCAATATCCCACGCCCAATCATAAAGCCATCAAGATTATATTTTTTGCAATATTCTTCACCTTGATATATATCCTTCAAATCACCATTGCCAAGTATCTTCGTTGAAGGAGATACCTTATCTCTCAGATCTGCACATTTTCCAATCAAATTCCAGTTGGCAGGAACAGCGTAAGTTTCTTTTGACAGCCTTCCATGAATTATGATCATATCAAGATCCTGTTCTAACAAAAATCCTATCCATCCCTCTATATCAACCTTATCAAAACCAAGTCTTGTTTTTACAGACACTGGAATACCTGTTCCTTCCAAAGAATTTTTTACAGCATCTATTATTTCCTTCACTAAAGGCTTATTATTTATCAATGCAGAGCCTCTTCCTCCAGATATTACATCGTGCACAGAACATCCTATGTTTATATTTATCCCATCAGGTTTTAATTTTTTTATCTCCTTAATCGTTTCAACATACATAGCGGGATTATTTCCCCACAACTGTATAACTATTGGGTGTTCTTTCTTTGTAAACTTTATTCTATGCTCAACATTTTTGCGACCCTTAGAACAAAAACCTTCTACATTTAAGAATTCTGTAAAAAATAGGTCTGGCTTACCAATATCACATAAGACCTGTCTAAACACAGAATCTGTGACACCCTCCATTGGAGCAAGTGCTTTAATCAACATAATTATGAGTATAGCAAAAAGAAAAGATTCTTACACAATTATTTTCAATCTGTAAGCTTTACCACAATTACTCTTTTATGTATACTTTACATGTAATTAATACTGCCTAAAAATGGAAGCTAAAAATGCAATCTTGGACGGCTCTGGCCAACAACTGCTTAATCAAAATAACATAGATTCTTACCTAGAAATCTGGATATATTCAGTGCAAGACTTCCTAAAGTGGTGGTATGTGCAAATGCCGTTATGGCATCTAAGAAGGCTTGGCAGAATTTCAGTGGTGGTCGATGATTTTCTTTCTATAACTGTATTACTAAAGAATTTTTTCCTGCCATGGCATAGAGATTACTCATTCATAGGATATTTCTTTGGAATAATAGTGAAACTTCTATATTTACCCATTGCTATTGCCCTTTACGTCACCGCAGTTTCTATCTATATAGCATGGATTATTATTTGGTTAGCACTTCCGATAGCAACATCAGTCTTTGTTTTAATATCAATATTTAGATAGTATGTCCATTGAGTTTGATAGCACAAAAAAAACACTCATAGGAAAGCATAACAGTGCAAAAGATACATTTAGTTTAGTAGAAAGAAAAGATTCCATAACCAATGGGGCTGATGAATCATTATTCTTAATCACAAGAGATCAATTCTTCTCAATAACAACAGCGCAGGTTCAAACTATCCTCAAGAATTTTCCAAAATACATCAATTTTCACAACATGAAGAGATTGATAGCAGATATCTTCGTGATAATTGGGGTATTCATAGCATTCGGCCTAATATTAAAATATGTATCACTACTTGAGAACTACCCTACTATTTTAAATATCTTGTCCTCTAAACCAACCAGCATCATTTTTGGACTCTCAGTTCTTTCTATAATAATTCTTTGGCATGATTTTTACGAAGACAAAAGCCACCCTATACAAATACCTAAAACAAAAAAGATACCTCAAAAAGATATTGATGAGATAAAAGCAATTGGATTCAAATTTGGCAGATATGCACATTTGAACATAATCTCATTCGCAGATGAGGAACTTCTACAAGAAATATGTATGTATAACAATGATGGAGTTATCAATCTTTTTGGTATTTACAAAGATCTAATAGATAACTGCTATGAAGTTAAGCAAATTGTAAGAAGATCTGGAATTGCCTTAGATTCTTCAATAATTGAAAGTGAACATATCACATTTGAAGAATTAGAAAATATTTCAACAGAATCTCTAAGAGATCTTTTTGTCTACACAATGCAAGAAGGAGTTCTTACCGAATCTTCAAAACTCGGACCAGAGCATCTATTTCTAGCTATCACTCATATTGTTCCTTCTCTTCAGAAATTCTTAAAGAAAAGCAATATAACCATAGATGTAATGAGAGAAGTATGTGTCTATCAAAATGATTTAATCAGAAAAAAGCAGATGGCAAATTATCTTGATCCAAATGTTCCATACTTTAGAAAAGGCGGAATAATGAGTCAGCTGATATATGGATACACTTTTGTACTAAGTCATTTCAGCGTTGAAATAAACAAACAGGTAGCCGAATCTCCTGATATATTTGGAATAGGGCATGAAGAAGAAATTGATACAATTGTTTCTGTACTTGGTAAACTATCAAGCAAAAATGCTCTCTTAATAGGGGAGGCTGGTGTTGGAAAATCAAGCATAATACTTGGAATTGCACAAAAAATAAATCATGCTGATGTTCCACCTCAACTCAAAGATAAAAGAATTATTCAACTTGATCTAAACAGTTTAACCGCTGTATCTCAAAGGGTTTCCAATCTTGAAGAAATGGTAATAAAAGCAATCTCAGAATTGGAAAAGGCAGGAAATGTAATTTTATATATAGACGAAATTCAGCAACTAATATCTGCAGGAAGCAATGATGCAGGATACAGCCTAGCAAATGTACTCCTCCCATACATTCTTAACAGCAAATTTCCAATAGTCGGAACAATCAATTATTCAGATTACAAAAAATATTTTTACAGCAATGAATCACTTAGGCAAAGCTTTACAAATATTGAAATTAAGGAAATATCTGCAAATGATGCTCTGAGAATATTAGAGAGCAAAGTTCCATCTTTAGAAAAGAATTTTAATTGCTTCATAACTTTTCCAGCCCTTGTTGCAGCTGTTGATATCTCACAAAGATATATTAAGGAAAGAAAATTACCAAGTAGTGCAGTCCAAACAATAGAAGCAACATGTGCATGGGCACAAAATAATGGAATACAAAAAATAACTGCAGAGCATGTTTCTAAGGCAATATCTCTACAAAAAGGAATAAATATAACAGCTATAGATCAAGAGGAAAGTAATAGACTAATGAAATTAGAAGAGAATATAAGAAGTAGAGTAGTTGGTCAGGACGAAGCAGTTACAGCAATATCAGAAGCCCTTAGGAGAGCTAGAACTGATATTAGGAATCCAAACAGACCAATAGGAACATTCCTGTTCATGGGGCCAACAGGAGTAGGAAAAACATACCTTGCTAAGGTTGTTGCAGAAGAATTTTTTGGAGGAAAAGATAATATGATCAGATTAGATATGTCTGAGTATCAAGATATTTCCAGTATTGAAAAATTCTTAGGCAGTAATTCAGGTGAGGGGGTTCTTGGACAAACATCTATCTCACTTGTTGATAGGATTAAGAGTACTCCAAATTCGGTTGTGTTGTTTGATGAGATGGAGAAGGCAAATCCTAAGATACTCGATTTGTTTCTACAAATATTTGATGATGGTATATTAACCAGTTCACAAGGAGAAACTGTTGATTTCACAAATGCAATTATTATATGCACCAGTAATATCGGAAGTCGTATCCTTCTTGAATCTTTAAATCAGAAAAATGTACTTTGGGAAGAAGCAAAACAAAGAGCTCTATTAGAACTTAGACAATCACTAAAACCGGAATTGCTGAATAGATTTGACAGAATAATAGTTTTCTCTCCTCATGACATGAAGAATTTAGCGAATATAGCAACATTGCAACTTACTGAACTTGCAGAAAGACTTCTTCAAAAAGGGATAACCATAAAATGGTCAGAGCAGATACCTATGCTCATAGCAAATAAAACAAATGATCCTGGAAATGGAGCAAGACCATTAGCTAGGTATATACAAGACAATATAGAAGGACAGATAGCGAAAGGAATTATAGATGGCTCCTTAAAGCCAGGAGAAGAGATTACCATAAAAGAAAGCTGGATTGTTTAATATTTCTTACACCATATAAATAATTTGCCACAATTATACTGATAATATATAATACCTGAGTTAAGCTATTTAAGTAGATA
>DAOOVU010000006.1:0-23389 GCA_035370505.1 Candidatus Dojkabacteria bacterium
CCGGTTTATTTCTCTCTTTTTTGCTAATCCAGTCGTTTTTAGCCTCATTTAACCAACTGATCACTGTATCACCTGTTACCTTAGGATGAGTTTTAATCTTCTGTATGACACTATTCACTTCTGCTTCCATAAAAAAATTTAATCTGGAAAATCCTCTTTAACAATCTTTTCTGCGAGAGCGAGGGTTTTCTCGTAGGCTTCAACTTGTTGAGCGAGATCAACAATATCAGCAATGGAGTAATTTGTTGATGATCTTGCTTGATCTGATTTTGCCTTTAATTGGCTTAATTCTCGCCTTGTTGCCAACAAGTCGCTTTGAGCTTGTAATTTTGCCTGTGATACGTTGTAATCCAAGGCTTCTTGTTCCATCGTTTCTTTGTCCTTCGAAAGTCTTTCCTTGTAAGTCATTGTTTGTTGTATTTAAATTGTTATTAATAGGTTTCAAAACAAGTCTTTCAAAGTCCTCTGTAGATATTTTTACATAGGAACTTTCACTATCTGGTTTTTGATATGCTTGTCCTGATTCCTTAGGATAATAAAAGCGTACTTGAGTATCATAAAAATAATGATCCATTCCATTATTCAAGAGCTTGTTAAAATAGTGATTTACTTTCTTGTAGTTTTCCTTGGTTCTCAATATACTCCACTTCTCAGGTAATGTATTCATAATCAATTAGTTACAAGTTTATAGAAATATTTCACCTTTGGAAATTCCACTATCATCCTAGGAAATGGTTTTGCTGACAATATTAAAACACCTTTCTCATTATATTTTGTAGATATAATAAGTTTCAGCATTTCCACTGTATTATCTGCAACACTGTCTATTTTGAAAGTAGTGTTATTCTGGTCGGAAATTGCCACACTATCATCTGTAAGTATTATATATACATATACACTTACGGGATCAAGAGATTTCCATTTTTCTTTTTCCAATATATTTACCTGTAACTCATTGGCTTTCAGCACTAAAGCATATTGTTTTTGTGCAAAGCTGCCTATGCTTATAAGAAGCAGCAACGCAATTAATAGTTTTTTCATTTTTTTAATTTAGGTATAAGTACTTTAAGACCTTCTCTCTCTGTTACTATCTCCCAATCAAAAGCTGTAGATAAAAAGAACCCCTTGTCTTTAAACTCGCCCAATCTCCTTATTTCGATTAAGCTTGTTGATTTATCTGAGGTTGCTTGAAGAACAGAAGATCCTATAAATATTTGCGTATTGTCTGAAGGTTCTACCTTCAACTTGCTTAAATCTAACCAATATTCTTCTTCGAATGCTTCTGGAAATAGAGTTTTGAGAGTTTCTCTTGCTGTGGAGCATTTAGAGGCTGCTTCCAACACCTTTTCTTTGGTTACTTTTAGTTCCATATATTAAAGTTTAGAATTTAAAAAAATAAGGGGCTTATATGTAGATACATTAGCCCCTTGACAAACCAACAAATCATTTATGAGATAACACCCATATTACAATGCTGGTTGATAGCAGTATAAACACTGCCCATTTCAGGTATATGTATTTCTGTTTCATACTGTACTCCCAGAGAGATTCAAACTCCCGACCTAAAGATTAGAAATCTTTCGCTCTATTCTTCTGAGCTATGGGAGCATAAGATAAACTCCCTGCCATTAAAGGCACAATTTAATGTTCAAAAAAGAACAAAGTTCTTTTTTTACAGGGAGAGTATCAATTAAGAAGCCTTATTATTTATCGTGCTTGGCTCCACCTATTAGGATTCGTGTAAGTTAAACAACTTCTGATATTTTAGGCATTGGTATCACTTTAGCTATAGGCTCCAAAGCAAATTTTATGGAACAAAGCTTTGTCATACCATTTTCCCATTTGTCACATTGTGAAATGTAGGAAGTAAGCTTCCATTGATCTCTGTCTGCCAGCACTATACCTCTTGTTAGCAGGTGGCTGACCTACATAAGATACTCTCTCTATATCTTGTACAGGAGAGTTACTCGCAGATAGGAATTGTTTCATGATTTGTTGTTTTATTCTGTTATTAAATATGATGGCTGTGGAATATCAAGTCTCTCAATTTTATCTCCAAATGATTGCACAATAACAACATCAAATTGGGGGTATTTGTCTTTTACTCTGTTGAGAGACTCCACTATTGTTGCTCCTGTAGCTATGAAGTCATCTATAAACACCTTTACATCTCCACTTAGTATAACAGATGTATTGTGAGCCATTTCTCCGGGTTTTCTTACAACATCTATAAAAGAGGTGTTGTTTATATACTCAGAGAAATATGTTGCCAATATGATGCCTGAGCTACCTCTTGCTATGATGTTTACAGATCTGCCAACATACTCATCTATTTTGTTAAAATGATTAGCAGCTCTCATAGCAAAATTCTTTGCTGTTGAAGGGGATTGGCCTACAGGATAGCTCAAGGAAGGCCCACTCCCCATGTGTATTCTTATCATTGTAAAGCCAGACGTTTTTGTTTGTACTCCTCAATAAGCTTGGCACCTTCTTCTTCATTTACCTGTTGTTGTACAGACATAGATAAAAGTTTAGGAGCAGCCTTTTTCTGAAAGTCTTCAGGGTGCTTGGCTTTATACCATTGCCAATAACTGATGCCTCCTACAAGAGAGACAATAATGAGTGCAACAAGTGCTTTTTTCATTTTTTTGTTGATTTTTATTGTTAATTAAGCGGGTTGAAGTTCTTTTGAGTAGTACACTGTGTCAATTAGCTCTTCATTTGCAATAGTCTCATCTACAAATAGTTGTGAGTCTTGAGGAGGAAGGATTTCTCTGAATGCTGTTATATCAAACATATATTCTACCCCTTTAGGATTAAGAGGATTTTTGAAATTTTCAAGAGATATATAAAGTCCTTTGCACACAGCATCAGGTGGAGCTAGCATTTTTATGTTCTTTACTACATCTTCGTAGCCTTCTTCTGGTGTTTTCACTCCATATCTTATAAGACTTTCGTGTGCATGTATCTTCTGGATACATATTACTTTACTTCCGGGTAACATAATATGTTGTTTTAAGATTAAGAATTTAATTTCAAAGGCAGAAATTGTGTTTTCATCCATTGTATAAGAGGCATGAAGTATCTTTTCTCATCATTATGAGACATTTCTACTTCATATTTATGCCAATTATCATTGGTTTTCTCCAATCTCTGGGTGAATTCTTGGATGTCCATATCCATGGCTATCACAGAACCATTATAGAACAGGGAAAATTTCATTGTGGAAGAATGTTTTTAATAATGATTTGATTTTTAATGAGTTGATAAATAAAAAAGCCCTCATAGAAATGAGGGCCGGGTTTCAGTATATGTCCTATATGGTAGAAAAAAAGGTATTTCATACATATTATGGGCAAATTTGCTCATACAATTGCCTTCTCACTGCTGGAATCATTTGCTCAATTTTCTTTTTAAATTTATACGAATGACCCCTTAACAGGAGTTCAGCAAGTGTATAGTCTTTCACAGCGAGGGCATCTGATACTTGTTTAGCTACATCCTGCAAGTCTTTTGCAGTTTCGCTAATCACAATCTGTGTCATACACTTCTATTTTAAGGTTCTCTGTTTCGTTCTTATAGAACTCATCAGTACAAGTAATTACTTGTAGACAGAAGGATAGCTGTATGCTATCCTGTAACCAATTTAGAGCTATACATGATGGTATTTTAAAACAAGTGCTTTATGGCCATATAGGCGACTTGCTGCTCTTCTCCGCTTTGTAAACACTTTTTACTCCATCTGGTCTGCCATCTGGAGAAATTCAGCTTGCTTTTCTTCAAGGGACGGAGCTAAACGGAAATTCCATCCACTATCGTATTCCAATTTTCTTCCATCTGGAAGTGAGTATTGGCGATTTTCCAATTCTGCCTGTGGATTGTCACATGTAGCTTCTTGCAATCCAAAATGTGTAAAATCTCCTTTTGGAGCAATTTCGCCGTCTTCAATTTTACCAATTAATGTAAAAAGGTGACTGCCATATCTCATGGCAAACAGAAAGTTTTCTTTCATTTTGTTGGTTTTTAGAGTTCTAAATATGATTTGATGATAAGAGACAGGCCGATAATAGCCATTAACAATGTTGTACCAATGAGTTCTATATCTCCTAGGTGCTCATTTATCCAATGTTTCATTATTCGTCCTCCCAATCCTCCTTTCTTCTTTCCTTTTTTTCAGGTGGGAATTTGAATTTTGTTTCCTGTTCCAGCTTTCTGAGATGAGGATAGCTTCTCAGAGGCCATAATCCCTGAAATTGAGGAATGTTGTTAAAAAATGGTGAACTGCCATGGTATGTACCAGACTTTTGAGAATCTTTTTTCTGAGCATAGCTCTTATACACTTTTTTCGGCATTTTCTTTTATTTTTTGGTCAAAAATACGTTGCCATTTAGCAAATAATGGAAGAGATTCAACGGTTATCTCTTCACTAGAAGAAGGAAGACTGTCATCATTTGCTATTTGTTGTGTAAGCTCTTCATCCACCACTCCTCCAATAACTGCTTTGTATTTGGAGCTATCTTCACGGATCATTGTAAGACAACCACTTTCTACTCTTCTTCCTTCATATGTCATATTAGTAATAATAACTCCATTTTCTGCAAATTTAAAAAGATCTTTTCCGTTTACCCAATGACTAGGTATTTTTCCCGGCTCAGCAGTTAATTCTGCTATATGTTTATCATACTTATCCATAAGTTTTTGATTTTTAAAGAGTTAAAAAAGAGGGCAATGTAGAAACATCGCCCGTACACATATCTATGATCGTCTAGAAATTTCAAGCTTTGAACTTTTTAAACTTCTTGTGGTAGAAGTCGTGACAGGCTTCTCCTGAATTATTGTACGATTTCTTTTGAGGTGCACAAGAAAAGAGGGTAACAGACCCAATACAGATAATAATAAAAATGACACGTTTCATGATTTTGTTGGTTTAAAAAAGGAGCTATAAGCTCCTATAGTTTACAAAATGTGAAAGAATTCAATTACCTTTTGAGCTATAAATCCTCCCACCACAGCTATTAATATAAATAGTATGAATGTAAAGATAATTTGCCCAAAAAAATTAATCTCTTTCACAATTACAAGAGTTTTCTTCTTTTTCATCTTTAATGTTGGTTATGTGTTTGGAAATCAGATAGATATATGAGCCAAATCCTAAACATGTAAGAAGGGCTGCAAATAAATATCCTTTAAACAGGAATATGCCCAAAAGGAGCATGAACAATACGAGCATAGCTACTACCAGCAATGCTTCGTGTGGCATTAATTCTTTCATTGATTATTTGTTGTGTTTGATAATCAAATTGTTGAGCAATGCGTTTTATTTGCTCACGTTTTCTCTCCACTTTAAGAAGCTCATATAATTCAAGTCTTCTTCTCTGCAATTGCTCTTTTTTTATCATGTCTTCAGAGTGGCGAGAATCCTTTATAGATTCAATAGTGGCTTCAACAGCTTCAATTTGTTGCTGTGTTGTCCATTCTCTTCTTACGCTAAAAGATGGCAGATGTCTTCTTTTTTTCATATATTGTTGTGTTGATTTTAAAGAATAGCCCCCTGTAGAAACAGAGGGCGTGTGTGTTTATGAATCGCCATTTCTCAAATTAAAAATGCTCAAGATTTATTGTTAATAAGGAAAGAAAGAAGGGCTATATAGAAATACAGCCCTTTACAATTAAACCTTGCCTTATGTAGAAAATTAGTTAGAAAAGTGCCAGTGGAGATAAATGACCAGCTGGCACTCTGAAAATCAACACTTAATAATAGAAATAATGAATGCAAATAACACTATTCCCACTACTAAATGTACCGAGTAGTCTTTACTTTTTGGCATTACAGCATATTTATAATGAAACGAATGAGATTTTAATATTTGTGAATAGGATTAGAACAATTCCTTTTATGAGTAAGTGAATAAAGAGCTGTATTAGGCACAGCTACTTCAATGTATTCACAGCTATCAATTATTACTCTTTTGTAAGAATGTCTGGGTTTTGTATCAGATTTCTTGGATGAATTACACCCACTTGATGCACAACTACCTAAAAAACAAGCAAATATGCAAAATAATACAATGAGAATAATTTGTGTTCTGGATTTCATTTTATTAAGTTTTGATTAGTTCCCACATGTAGACTCGAACTACAAACCCCCTGCATGTAATGGCGCAGGTGCTCTATCCAATTGAGCTATGTGGGAAATGAAATTATTCTTCTGCCAGATGTTTAGAGTATTCTCCTTTAATTTGTTCTACATATCTTTTTCCATATTCTGTAAGACCTTTATCTGACCAAAATTTATCATTATCATGTAGATGTTGAACTTCCCTTAAGAATCCTCTATCCATAGATAACATCCATTCAGGGAATTTCTTTTTTATTTCAGCAATTCTACCAGCCATAGTTAACATTATACCTCCAATTCCACAATATATCTTCAAGCATAAGTAATTGATTTTTAATAAGTTGTTATTTGAGTTTATTCTCTCTAATGTACTGGTCAAACACATAGTCAAATGCACCACTTAAGAAATGAACATCTCTTAAGAGCTTCTACTACAAGCTTTTGTAAATGTGTTAATTTTTTGTCCATAATAGTGAGTTTTTAATTGTTATTGCTATATAAATAGCCTATTTTTGTGCTATTCTACCCAATATATATAGAATGATGATGAAAGAAAGAATAAACAATGTAGAGCCAATTGGGTAATCCCTACATATTCCAACAAGGCAATAAATAATAGAATAAATGAGAGAGAATGCTACATATCCAAAAACAACAAGAATGAAAACAATTGTACCAATTAGTGGTAATGTGTCTACAAGTAGTAGAAATCCTTTATAGATAGTGTAGAATATGTGTTTCATGGATGTAAGTTTTAATGTAAATTTAAAAATAATACACTCAACTCGTTGAAATTGAGTGTATTATCAATATTATTACTCTTCAGTGGCCATCTTGTGAAACTTATTACGAGCAGCTATAAGCTCTTTTAATTCAAAATTGTACTCACTAATAGCATAGTTCCATTCAAGATTGTACTGGTAATTGTCACTGACATCTTCAATATCTTCAGAACTCAGCCTATTATTAGCTTTAAGCTGTTTAATATCATTAAGCTCTGAATATATCTCATCAATACGAGATTGAATTTCTTGCTCTGTTAAGTTGGAAATGTAATTCATAAACTGTTTTGATTTTGTAATGCTATAAAAGGTTATCATTTATTGTTTTTCGATAAATATTGAATGTTTATTAATAAACAGGAATAGAGAACACCCACCTATTCTCCCTCACATAATTTAAAATAAATCAGTGAAAATCAATTAATTAGATAATTATTCCACTCACATATTCTCATGCACATATATATTCTTAGCATGTTAGATAATTTCTAAAGATTTATTGAAAAACAATATACATTTTAGATATTTTCTAATCACACTCCGAGTTTGAAAGAATAATTTCTAACACCTGTTTTATAAAGTGCTGATTATCAATCCCACCCAACGAATTATGGTATAATTACCCAACCCCTATATATAATAAAGGAAGAAAACAGCCCAAATTAATGAGCTGTTTCCCAAATTGTAATTACGCACCTTCCTTGATTTTTGCCAGTTCAGCTTCTGATAACTCAGCAAATGGGTCAACCTCTTCTTGGATGACAATTCCACTTGGAGCACCGAATGACAAATAAGGTTTTGTTGTGTCCAGAACAATTGCTCCCTTCTCATCGTACTTTGGAGCACCATTGTCATCCTTCACACTCAGAAATCCCCCACGAAACTCACACTTCAACAGCCAATTGGGGTCTTTTGTTTTGTTCATGTCGAAGTTTCTGGACAAAGGCACAAGCACCTTCACATCTCCAAGAGTCAAACGCACACTCCAAATCTCCTGTTTGTTCTTAGGATTCTCACTTCTCACAAATTTGAAATCACCATCACCAAGCTCTTCTGTCCAACCAACTTGGTCTAACGTCTTTCCTTGTAATCTCTCACGAATTTCAGAATTCTGTGCTGCGAGAATAACATCTGCGCCTTTGCCAGAATAAAACTTACTTCTTGCCATAAATATTAGGTTTTTAAAGTTTAGAATAATGTTCAAGTACGGGAGTACCCGTCACTCCCCAAATGCTGATGGGGGTGGTATATGGATGTACCTCCCCTTTTCACTCGCATAATAGATTTTCCAAAAAATAAAAAAATAAAAAAAAATTTTTTACACACACCAATGAAAATCAATGAGTTATAAAAAATAAAATATTTCTTGGAAAATTCGAATTTTAGTTTTAAATTTGCATAATGATCTATTTGGGTATAATTACCACTCTTCTTATTGGACTTGCACTTGTAAAGAACACAAAGAAATACGATAATGCTGACATTATTCTTATTCTTAATATAAAGGATTTCGTTTTTTTCTTTGGGATACAGCATAGGATGTATGTGTCTTATAATGAGAAACTTGAGAATCCAAAAGAAGTGTCTGAATTATCAATAGGTTTATTTTTCATATCTATAATTTTTAAATTCTACAATCCATGAGAAAACACAGTCCAGTATTCCCTGTAGGAACAAAATTGCTTTTCGGAGCTGGCAACAAAGAAGCTATAAAAGTGGAAATTGTGTCAGGTCATTATGACAGAAAGGCAGACAATGAGGACGAAGATCCTCGTACATTTCAGATAGTGAAATCTGAAGATGGTAAATTATTTGCTGCTTGGACAGAAAGACTTTTTCCAATTCCTGAATAATAAGATAAATGGAGACAACACATCACAAAGAATTTCACGCAGCAAAGTTTTCAAGACCAGACAGAGTAAATGCTCCTCTGTATTGTATAACTCCAATTATCAATACACAGAGGTTTCGTTCTAGGTGGAAGATATACAAGAATGCATTTGAGCACCAGATAATTAATGCTGGTGCCCATTTGATTCTTATAGAGTGTTCATATGGGGAGAGAGAAGAAGTGTATGTAGAAACGGTGCATGAGAGACATACGATTATTAACGTAAGAACCCACCACGAGTTGTGGCATAAGGAAAACCTGATAAACAGGGCTATACAGGAGCTTCACAGGATTGATCCTAATTGGAAGTATGTATGCTATGTGGACAGCGATATTCAGTTTGCCAGACCAGATTGGGTAGGAGAAACCCTTCATAAGTTACAACATCACCCGATTGTTCAGATGTTCTCTCAGGTAGCATACTTGTCACCTGATAATGAACAACTTAGGGTTGCTCTTTCTTTCATGGAAGGTTGGAGACAAGGTATCCCTTTCCAGAATAAAGCTGGAATAGCACAGGATAAAGGAGCTTGGGTAAAACATAAGCATCCAAAAGATTGTCCTTGTTGTCCTCCTCCTCCATACCCAGAGCACAATCATTCTCATAAAATAGCATGGGCAGGAGCTCCCGGAGCAGCTTGGGCATACAGAAGGGAAGCATTAAATCAACTTGGTGGATTGGTGGATTATGCTATTCTTGGATCAGCAGACTATCACATGTCTACAGCTCTTATGGGATTTCTTCATATTTCCCTGCAAAAGGGCTACCATCCTGAATACGTGCAATGGTTGATGGATTGGCAGACAAGGGCTCTTAAATATATTAAGAGAGATGTTGGTCTTGTTAAAGGCTTGATTCTCCACCACTGGCATGGAAAAATGAAGGATAGAAACTATGGAACAAGATGGCAAATCCTTATAAATCATCAATTTAACCCAAGGACAGATATTAAGAAAGACACAAACGGCTTGTGGCAATTGGAAGATGAAAATGATAAATGGCAATTGAGGGATGATATAAGGGGATATTTTAATGTCAGAAATGAGGACAGCATAGACTTATAATTATGAAATATACAGATAGATTTTTTGAATTTCCTATCAGAGTGTATGATAGGTACACAGCACAGCAGGCACAGAAGGAAGAAGAAAACCTTAATGTTGCAATGGAAGGAGAGTGGATACAGGGATTAGCTAAAATCCCCTATAAAGAGATCACTGTATGGACAGACTATTTTGACAGTGAGAAAGGTGTAGAAGGAGTAAGAAAAGATGGATGGGATGCCACAATCGTGTGGACGAAGAATGAAGGTATATTTATTGCCTCTATAGTGAAGTCTAAGTTTGAGAAGCTTTTGAACAATCACGTAGAAGCAATAGAAGCTCAGGAAAGATTGGATATGGAGAAGAAAATCCAGTATTTAAAAGATAGTGGCGTTGACATTATCCAAACAACCTAAGCTCATATAGCATTATTAGAAAAAATATATGCCGTTTGTCTTTTTTTAGAGCGAACGGCATATTATCTTTGTAATCAACTAAATATGGAACAGAAGCAAACGATAAGAAGGAGATTGTCTCCAGCTGAAAAAGCAAGCACATATTTTTCTGTTATGCTGGCTTTGAATAATATAAAGGTGTCAAAAAGAGCCATAAGGCTGCTTTCCTATATAGCTGTAAACAGAACATTGTCCTCTGAACAAAGAAAGGCTTTTGTAAAACAGGAGAATTCCACAACGGCAACAATTGATAATTTGGTGAGTGAGCTAAAGAAGATCCCTCTGATAGTTGATAATCAAGGGAATATAGAATTGAACAAAACAATCTTCTTGGATTTTACACAATCTGTAACAGTGAGTATTATATTGGAAAATGGAGAAGCAATACACTAAAACAATAGCCCCTTACCTGTTCTCCCTTGCATCCAAGGAAACAGGCATCCCGGAAGAAATCTGTGAGAAGGTGGTGATGTGGGTGTACAATGATACAAAGAACATTACACAAACCTGTAATTCTGTAGAACTTTCTGGATTTGGGTCTCTGCTTGTAAGCAAAGGAAAAACGGAGAGAGGGATAAAGAAGATGAAAGAAATAAAGGCTGTAGTGGAAAGATCTCTGAGAGAGGAACCTACAGTGGATACAAAAAGAAGAACTAAAATTCTGGCTACGGCAAATGCTAAGCTGGAACATTATACAAAAAAAACTAAATATGAACTGGAAAGAAATAGCGGAGGGGTTCAGGAATCACCTGCTTCCACCGGAACACCTGAAGGAACAGATAGAGAAGACATCCAAGGAGAGGCTGGAGATTTGCAGGAATTGCCCGTTTAATTCTACAGAAGGAAGAATTAACAATTATTCTAAATGTAATGCATGTGGATGCTTTCTTAAGCCAAAGTCTAAATGCCTTTCGTGCAATTGTGGCATACAGGTATGGAACGAGAACAATCCAACAAATAAAATGGATCTGAAATGGACAGCTCTCCTGACAGATGCAGAAGAAACAGAAATTGAAGAACGCCTAGAAAAAGAAGACAATGAGTAGAAGAACTAATAACAAAAGCAAGTTTCTTAAGATATGGGGCTCGCTTTTTTCAGACCATCCAGAAATTCCGATTGGCAGACATTTGGAAATGGCTTTTGCAGACTATAAGAATCCGTCTGAATATTCAGAAAAGGAAATTGTTTATGCTTTGGAGAAGTATCAAAAAGAAGTAGATCTTGACATTCTTAACATAGCACCGGATGATTATGTAAAGAAGATTCAGGAAGATGCAGAACACCTATTTGATCCTCTGGAGGAAGATGAAGAAATTTAAAAACTAAATATATGGCTTGCGAAGAAAAGGGCAACTGCTTAGAAGGCGGGATGTTTTTAGATGTAGATTCCTGCCTCATAGGAGAGGTGCCAGCAGCAAAATCCCTCAAAGAGGGAAGTGTGACATTAAATCCTGTATTTGATGTATCCACTGGAAATCAATTCTTTAAGTTGGATATACATTTGATGAAGAGCCTGAATATCCATCAGCTAAATCTGGTAACAGAGCATATCCATGCATTTGTAAAAAACATGAATACAGCTTTGGATATAAAGAATCCAAATTATATATATGGCGACGAAAAAGAATAACTTTATAGAAGCTGACCTAGAATGGGCAGAGCAAAATCTTGCCACATGGAAACAATATATTGATGAAAATCCTATACATCTTTTAAAAGATAGGAAGGATTGGAAACAATTAAAAGGTGGTGGGGCAATGCCTGTTGTTATACAAACCATTGAGGCTCAGATAAAAAGTATAAGAGACACTATGAAAGACTATCTGGCTATGCTTGATGTGGTGAAGAAACTCAGGGCTGAAGAAGCTGCCAAGAAAGAAGCCAGAGGAGATGCAGACGTACCTGCCAGAATGCAATGATAGAAATTACATTAGACGACTTTTTTTTCAATCTTGAAACACTGCCGCTTGCTGGAACTCAGGAATTTAAAGCTCTGATAAAACAAGAGCTTGAGAGATGCATGGCTGGTGTTTGGGTAGATGGAGTGTTTTTTTCAGGATTTCTTTATTGGCACCTCAATCATTGGTGGATAAGAGATGACGATGAAGATGAATATGGAAACATTCTAAGAAAGAAACTCAGAGCTTCCCTCAGAGATAATGAGTGGATAGTGGCTGAGTATCTGGAAATGTGCAGGGTTCAGAAAAAAGGATACCTGCATATAGGCGTGAGACAGTTTGGGAAGAGTGAAATAATGGCTTCCTATATGGGCTACCACGCTGTGCTCTTTGAACATACACAAAATGTCATTGTTGGAGGTAATGATGATGACCTTCAGCTCCTCAGGGATAAAATTGACTTTGGTATAAAGAACCTTTGGGAAGGTATAAGAATTCCTAAGCTGGATAAAGACACTAGGAAAAATATGACTCGCCTTGGCTATAAGGCTAAAGGAGGAGAAGACAATGTTTGGAGCTATTTAATTGTCAGAAACGTAGCAGAAGGTAACAAGACAGAAGGCCCTGCTGGTGTCACAGCTAAAGCTTATGCTACAGATGAGATAGGTAAATTTGCTTTCGCCCAGTCATTTGAGGCTGCTAAGCCAGCCTTCAGATCTAAGTTTGGCTGGCGTTGTGTTCCCATATTATTTGGTACAGGAGGTTCTTTTGAAAAAGGAGCCGATGCTGAGAGATATTTCAATCACCCTGATGCCAACAACTTTTTAGCTGTTACAGATCCAATTACAGGAAAGAGAACAGCTATATTCATGTCAGGTATTTACAGGATAGATTGTAAATACAAAACCACCCTGAGGGAATACCTTATAAAAGAAGGTAAGTTAGATATAAACTCTGTTACTCCATCACTTGCCAAATATGAAATACAGGTAAGTGACAAGGAGAAGGCCAAAGAACTAATATTAAAAGAGAGAGCTGAAAAAGCAAAAGACCCTGACAAGGTAGAATATCTTAAGCAGGTGATGTATTACCCTCTTACACCAGAGGAATGTTTTATATCTTCAGCTGACAATATATTTAACAGGCAACTCTGTGAATCTCAGATAGGTAGAATAGATCTCCTTGAGAGAACAGGTACACCTGTTGACATGTTCCATGATGGGGAAAGGATAACATACCTTCCATCCAGCAAACTTCCAATAGCCGGATACCCATTAAAGCCTCAGGAGCCAAAAGATGCTCCTGTTGTAATATATGAACACCCTGTAGAAAATCCTCCATACGGACTTTATGTAGCTGGTGTTGACCCTTACAGGCAAGGGAAAGCAGAGCACTCTAAGTCTTTGGGGGCTGTTTACATATATAAGAGGATGAACAAAATAACAGGAGAAGGGTTTCAGGATATGTTCGTTGCTTCTTATGTAGCCAGACCAGAAAGAAAAGAAGATTGGGAAGAGCAGGCCAGATTGCTTATAAAATATTATAATGCTAGAACCCTGTGTGAAAATGATGAGATGTCCTTTATAGACTATATGATAGCCAAAGGAGATGCTCACTATCTGGAAGCTCAGCCTGAATGGTTAAAGGAACTTGTTCCAAACACCACCCAGAAAAGGGACTATGGTATTTCAAGAAGTGCTGAAAAGGTGAGAAACTTTCTGAATGGATGTCTTAAGACATATACAGAAGAAGTATTGAAAACAGAGAGAGATAAGGAAGGAAGTATTATAAGAGAGATACTTGGCGTAATAAGAATTCTTGACAGAGGTTTGTTACAAGAGATGGCAAAATATAACGAAGATGATAACTTTGACCGTATTATTGCTGCTTCCTTGGCTATTGCGCTTGCTAATAAAATGGATCAAACCTTAGGAGCAGCCAATACAGACGATGAGATGATAAAAGCTCTCATGGGCAAAAGACCTATAACAGGGAATGTCCAAAAGTCAATGTTTAATAATAACCCATCCTCTAAAAAAGGATTTAAGTTTAATACAGGTAAAAGATTATTTTAAGAGAGTATGATAATAAGACGTGCTCAGAATAATGTCAACATTGCGTTCTCCTATTTGAACAATTATCCAGACCCTTTTGTGTCTGAGGAGACAAAGCTTAATGACAAGAGCTATATAAAAAACAGCATAGACTTTTTTGCCAATATGGCTTATTCTCAATTCAATGAGAACAGGGAAACTATTGGCTATAATTACAGGCTGTTTAATGGCATTATAGACCAGAGACACTTTGAAGACGATTGTGGTGAAGTGCCTGTTATAAAAGACTATTTAGAGACACTCAAGGAAAACCTAGAGCTTCCTTCTCACATACGTCACTATTCTCTTATAAATCCTGTCATAAATACAATGATGGGAGAACAATCCAAAAGACCAGATGTACACAGGGTGAGGGCAATGGATGACAACTCCAAGGAAGAGGAGCTTCAGTATAAAACAGAGCTCTACCAAAAATTGGTGCTACAAAAAGCCAGAGAGGTAATTATGAACAGGGCTGCTATAAAAGGCGTTCCTTTGTCAGACCTCCCGGATGAAGAAGTAGAGCAGATGACTTTTGAGAGTGTGAAAGACATGATGCTGGATTATACATCTGAAGCAGAAAAATGGGCCAACCACACCTTAAGTGCATTAAAGCTGGAGTTTAACATAAAAGACAAAAGTGAAGAAGCATATAAAGATTTATTAATATCAGCAAGAGAGTTTTATGAAATCTATGAGGATAATTCCAAGCTTGGTTTCAACGTCCGCACTCTCAACCCGAAAAATGTATGGTGGAAAGGTACGCCTGATACGAAGTACACATCAGGTGCATCGAGGGAGAGTGGCGTTCCTTATTGCATTGGCACGATTCATGTCAAAGAACTATCGGAGATTTTACAGGAAGTTCCCGAATTAAGCTATGAAGAAATCGAGCACCTGAAAGAGTATATGAACAATGCTCTTCTTATGGGAAGCAAGGAGTCAAACCTGTTTTCAAATGAAACAGGTATAAAAACCATCAATTATGAAACCTATGATAGGGCTATTTACGAAGAAAGGATGTTCCAGCAAAGCCAGATTGGTGTACAGTGGAGAGACGACCTTTCCCATTTCATAGGTGGAAGTAATGCCTTCTCTTTTGGATATAAGTATGTAGTGGTGAGTGGATATTTTCAAAGCAAAAAGAAAATAGGGAAGCTCACTTTCATAGATGAAAACGGAGAAGAGCAGGTCACTCTGGTTGATGAATCTTACAAAAAATCTCCCAATGAGATAAACATAGAATGGGGATATATAAACCAATGGTATTCATTCAAAAAGATAGGCCCTGACATCTACTTCATAAAACCTTTTGATTTCCTAGATTATGCTCCTATTATAGGATGCATCTATCAAGGGAAGAATGCTCCTCCTAAATCAATGCTGGATCAACTGAAACCTTTACAGAGTATGTTCAACGTATGTATGAATCAGCTCTGGGAAGTATTCGATAAAGAGATTGGTAATGTGGGAGTTATAAACTCAAGACGTGTGCCTAAGCTGGAAGGAATGAATTCCTATGATGCTGTAGATGCATGGCTTGACAGAGCAAGAAACGAAGGTATTGTTATAGACGATAACTCTCCTGAGAACAATAGCAGGGGTAATCCTGACAACACCACTGTTGCCAGAAATATGGACTTATCCCGTACAGCTGAAATTCAATCCAGATTAAATACAGCTGTGGCAATTCAGGAAATGGCTAATACATTAGTGGGTATGAATCGCCAGAGAATGGGTAGTCCTCTTGCAACAGAAACAGCTACAGCCAATCAAAATGCTTTGGTGCAATCATTTGCACAAACAGAGCCTTATTTCTCTGCTCACAATTATGTCCTGAATCAACTCTACCAAGGGATATTAGATGCTGCTCAGTATATAGAGCAGAAGAAGCCTTTTTCCACACTTTCTTATATTAACGATGTAGGAGCTCCTAAGTTTTTCCAGATAGCTGGAGAAGATCTTAGATTAAGAGATCTTAAAGTGTATGTGACATCAAGAGCTGAAGATCAGCAATTGTTCAATGAGTTCCGTCAGCTTGCTCAGGCTATGCTGCAAAACGGTGCTTCTTTATACGAAGTGAGCCAGCTATACATCACTAATTCTATCCGTGAAATGCAAAAAGCATTCAAGGATAATAAAGACCAAAGAGACCAGCAGGTACAACAGGCACAACAACTTGAACAACAAAAGGTTGAACAAGAATCCCAGATTGCACAAGCTCAATTGGAGCAAGAAGAAAGACATCACCAAGATGAGCTTCAGATGAGAAAATATGAGGCTGACCTCAAGGCTAATACAGATCTTGCCAAAGCTCAAATATCTACATTCTTCCAAGCTCCTACGACAGACCAAGATAATGATGGCACTCCAGATATAATGGAGATAGCAAATCACCAGCTTACAATACAGGAACAATTGCAGCAGAGAGATTTTGAGAACAGGAAGCTTTCCCTAGAGCAGCAGAAGTTTATGGCAGATCAGAAACAAAAGGCTGTAGACAATGACATTGCAAAAGAGAAGCTTAAGAATGAAAAAGAAAAGCTGAAAATACAAAGGAAGCAGGCTAACAAAAAGCCAGCATCTAAAAAATAACATATATGTTTGAATGGCTCCAGCAGCTAATATCCCAGTTTTTAGAATACCTGAAACCTTGGACAGTGATAGAAGAGTTTGAAGAAGGTGTGCTTTTATCATGGGGGAAGTTTAGTAAGGTGCTGAAACCCGGAACATATTTCAAATGGCCTATTAAAGACTATTGTTACACCACCATTGTAAAATATGACACTATAGGTGTTAATGAGGTGAGTATCACCACATTAGATGGAAAGACAATATCTGTAGGCTGCATTATAGAATACGAGATAACAGATGTGAGGAAGTTTCTCCTTGAAACAAATGATGCCAAAAGCAACATCAAAGATGTCTGTAGGGGCATTATATCCAAAGAACTGGAAGACATTTCATGGGGAGATATTAAAAAGAAAGTCACACTAAATCGTATTAGAAAAGAACTAACAAATAAATGTCAGATAATGGGAGTAAATGTAATAGACGTAATGTTTACAGATAAATGTGAAACATTCCCTGTAAAACTCTTTACAGATAGTTCAAGCTCAGGAAAGTCTGACATTATTTCACTACAAAATATAGGTTAATGCTATAGGAGCCTCGGTCTGAGCACTTTATGACATAATTCCTTGGTTATGTCAAAATGTCAATATATTTTTACATCACTTTTTAAAAACTAAATATGGCTACAAATCTTTTCGGAGATATAGAAACAACTATTGAAAAAGATGGTTCTTTACCAGAAGATTTTCTTTCTCAGAATTGGGGAGCTGAAGGAATTACAAAAACTCCTGACGATGAAACTCCCATAAAACCAGCTCCTGCTTCCAAAGAAGTTAAACCTGTAAAAAAGGAACTTCCTAAAAAACAGGAAGATGACGAGGAAGAAAAAGAAAGAAAGAAACTTGAAGAAAAATCCAAAGAGGATGCAATAAAAGGTTTCTTTGGTGAAGAAGATCAAAAGACTACTACATCTGAAGATGATGACGATGAAAGTAAAGATGACAACACCACTGAAGATGACGAAGATGGTGAGAATCAATTTGCTTACCTGTCAAAACAGTTGTATAAAACTGGTATCTTCCAACCTGACATAGATGACGATGGTAATGAAATTCAACAGGTTGCAAGCAATCCCGAAGAGTTCAAAACACTTTTCGAAAATCAAAGCAATATTAAAGCTAACCAGTTCTTGGATGACGTTCTTTCAAGATTTGGCGAAGATAGAAGAAAGTTGTTTGAAGCCGTATTTTTAAATGGTGTAGATCCTGAGAAGTATTTCACTGTTTCACAATCAATCGAAAGACTCGAAGGTATTTCTCTGGATGAAGAGAAAAATCAAGAAAGAGTGGTGAGAGAGTTTATGAAACGCTCAGGTTTCTCAGAAGACAAGATAAACGAAAGAGTTCAAAGACTCAAAGATATATCAGAACTAAAATCTCATTCGGAAGACTACCTGCCTCTACTTATTCAACAAGATAGAAACAGTCAGGAAAAGCTTTCACAGGATAAAGCTAAAGAGTTAGAGAATGAGAAAAGGAGAGATGGCTTCTATAAACAGAGTGTCCAGAAAATTCTCCTTGACAAATTAAAAACCAAAGAGTTTGATGGTATTTCTCTGAATGAGAAAACAGCAAACGCAACATTCCAATGGTTGATAGACAAACCTTATACAGATTCAAAAGGTAAGAAACTTTCTGAATTAGATGTATGGCTATTAAATTTGGATCGTCCTGAAAATCACCACCTTAAGGTGAAATTAGCTCTCTTGGCACAAAATAACTTGGATTTGTCCAAGGTGCAACAGAAAGCACTTACAAAAGAAACAGGAGCATTGTTTCAAAAATTTGCTTCCAAATCAGTTAAGAAAAGCAATCCTAAAGTAAACTCAGATCAAGGTGATAATTCTTGGGCTGACGTTTTAAAATAATAATAATAGAATAACATGGCTGCACAGTTTTTACCGGGATTTACAGGTCTCTACGTAGGTAGGGTGTCACAAATGGATAAGTCCACAATCGGTAAGTTTACCGATTCGAATCACCTTGAGCGTATCTGGCGTGATTTCCCAGAAGACTATGATAAGAAAATCATATCTTTATACACCCAAACATCCTTGTATAGGAATGACTTCATCCAAATGCTGGATAAGTCTACACCTTTCCTGCTTTCAGGAATGACAGATACTTGGAGATGGCAGATTGGTAAACCTTACCAATTCCCTAAAATCGTAGATATTCCTGTTTCCACTACAGACCAAACTTATATCGGTATTGACAGAAAACAATTCGAAGTTGTTTTTGACAGGAAAATTGCAAAAAATGCAATTATATCTATCGGTCACAGAATTCACGGTCAGCAAATAGGTGTTGTAAGCGACCCTCTTCCTTATGGAGTAAACACTTACATCAATCAGTGTATTCTCATCTCTGACAATCCTACAGTGGATTTCGTAGATAGAAAATACTTCCAACCGGGAGTAGAAGTTGAAGTAATTAACGCCTCTATTGGTGAGTTTGACCAAGACTACTTAGGTCTTCCTAACTTGGCTGATAGACTTGAAATGTTCGAGACTCTTGGTAGCGAATATGGTGTTGAGCACACTATCACAGGTTGGGCTGATGATAAGAGAATGGCTTCTGCTGAAAAGGATATTCACGGTAATCCTAAAGATATTATATATTACGCAAACG
Source organism: Candidatus Dojkabacteria bacterium (assembly GCA_035370505.1). Lineage (GTDB taxonomy): Bacteria > Patescibacteriota > Dojkabacteria > SC72 > SC72 > UBA5232. The sequence goes on from DAOOVU010000006.1 coordinate 19,547, forward strand.
TAAGAAATGGTAAAATCCAATCCCGTAACGACGTTCGTTGGGAGCCATTTATTGAATTCCTGATGCGTAAAGAAATGATGGAGCTTAAAGTGAACAGAATGTTCTACGCTAAGCCCGGATATTTCGAAACTAATGGTGGTATGCAAGAACTGAAGAAAGTTTCTTCTGGTATCATCCACCGTATGAGAACATCAGGTAACTATGTTCCATATAACAGAGGAGAACTCTCTGTAGGTCTCTTGAGAGCTGTATTTGGTGATCTCTTCTATCGTAGAGTGCCAATGGGGCAAAGAAGGGTGAAAATGTATACTAATGAAGCTGGATTCGATGCTTTCCAAACAGCAATTAAAGCTGAAGCAGTAGGTTCAGGATTGGTATTCAATGTTGGTGACAACAACAAATTCATCCAAGGCGAAGGTCAAAACTTAGTGTTAAACTATGCTTTCGATAGCTTCGTAACAAGAGAAACAGGTCTTGTGAGCTTGATTCACCTTACAGAATTAGACCTTCCTCAAACTAACGTAGAATTCGGTCAGAACAAGAAATCTACTCCTATATTCATCGTATTTGATGTATCGCCTGATGCTAACGGTGGTGGTTTGGTAAACAACATCCGTGAAGTAAGACGTGCTAACAGACCAAACATGATTTGGGGTTATGTAGATGGATTACGTCACCACTTGGGTGCTTATGCTTCACAAGGTCACTCAATGGCAAACAAAGCTGACCAATACACAATTGTCATGAAAGACAGATGTGATGTGTTCATCGAAGATATGTCTCGTACTGTACTTATAGAAGAAATTCCATACGTATAATTCCTTCCGAAGAGAAGCCCCTTAATTTCCCGTCTCAGGGGCTCTCTTCAAATATTGTGAGGTGGTGTAACGGCAACACATTTGGCTCATAACCAAAAATTCCAGTTCGACTCTGGCAATCGCAACTCTAAAAAACTAAATATGGCTGGTTTATCAATTAAGATTAGTCCGATAGAGAAAACCTATCCGGCAAATTTCAAAACCTTTGAAAGTAGCTTAGCTGCTGCTGGTTATCATCGTGCTCCCGGAACAAATTCTACATTTATTCCTCAAAAAGAAGCAGATGGTAGATATAGAACAGGATTAGACAAAAATGCTGTTTATATCAAGCGAATGGAAGAAGTGGAACAAAAGGCTGAAATTGCTTTGATAGACAAGTTACTTAAGAGACTTTCTGAAACATTTGGCGATAAGATTGATTTTTCAAATCCTCGTAGCGATGTTTGGAATGCTTTCTCTGACAGTGATGTAAAGGTATCTGTCATTAAATTAGGAAACTCTTCTACTATTCTGAACCCGGATATTGTACCACAGGATTTGCTTGACTATTGTTGGCTTAGAGTTGACAAAAGAATTGCAAAATCTTCAGAATCCTTCCAAAGAGGAGAATGTCGTGGTTGTCAGTTTTACATAGAAAATGCTGAAGCTGAAAACAGAGTACTCTATCAAAGGAAAAAAGAGATAAACAAAGCCATTGTAGCGTTCGAAAACTTAACTTCTAGTAAGCAAAAACAAGTAGCAAGACTTCTTGGATTGCCTATAACAGATGATACAGGAGAAGAAGCCATCTACAATATGATGGATACACTTCTGAAGAAACCAGAATTCGAAGGCTCTGAATTCAAAGGATTGTCTCCAATTAAAGTGTTCACAGATATAGTAAAAATGTCCGATGATACACTGTACATAAAAGACCTTATAGAACAAGCTATCAGGTACAATATTTACAGAAAAGGAACAGGAGATAAAGTACTTGAAGGAGCTATGACAATAGCAGCATCAAAAGATGACCTTGTAGTGCATCTGTTAGACCCTGCTAATCAAAAAGAACTTCTGGCACTCGAAGCAAAAATTAAATCTAAAAGAATAGCACTTTTATAAGATGATACTGGCAGAAGAGCTGGCATATGGATTAGACCAAAGATTGAATAAGCTCTCTACCAATGTTCATCAGATGATACCGGTGGAGGACAAGGTTATTGCACTTAATGATAGTGTGATAGTGTTGATAAAAAGAAAAATCTCCCCCAATAATATTCATAGAATAGGGTTGGATGGATTTAAGAAAAGGTATCAGGATCTCCAGTTTTTGGTGGAAAACTTCGAAGACCACCCATTAGATGTTAAACTGGGAGACAAGAAATTAAATAAATACATTGCTTACGTATCTGACCTAAAGCCAAAATTCATGTTCTATCTCGATAGCTACATGATTGCCGATAAAGGAGAATGTAAAGACAATGTGATATATGGAAATGGTGAGCTGGCAAAACATGCTGACATCACTACACTCCTAAGAAACTCAAATTACACACCATCTTTCGAATATCAGGAGATGATAGTGGATATATCTTCAGATGAACTCCACTTCTATACCGATGGTAGTTTTACACCAAAGAAAGTGTATCTCTCCTATATAAGGTATCCAAAACCAATTGATATTGAAGGATATGTACATCTCGATGGAACAGAAAGCAATACAGCAGATTGTGAGCTTGAAGACTACCTGAAAGATGAAATATTAGACTTGGCTGTAGAACGCCTAGCTATGTACACTGAAAATACTCCGGCTGCTAATGCTGCAAAAGCAAGGCAACAGGATAATGAATAATAATAAAATCAAAGAAATAACATGGATTTCTCTTTAACACGCTTGTTTGTGGTGCCTGTAGGAAACACAGTTCCAACATCAGGAAGCACTGAATCTCTCACTGATGGCCAATTTGGCGTAGTGAAAGATATGAATGAAGTTGCAGCCACAGCTGGCAATATAGGTACAGCACAATTTATCAGATTCGTGCAGGGAAGACCTTCTTCTCGCTTAGGTACTAAGAAATCAGATAGGGTAAAGTCTACCAAAGTAAAGAAATATTACAAAGTAAGTGGTAGTGCTACAGCTGCTAATGAGATTTGGGATTTCTCAGATTTCACTGGTAAATGCGACCAAACTCTGACACTTACACTTAGAGGTCACTCTAGCTTGCTGGATACTATTTCATTCAATGGTTTCACACGTTCTATCTCTATCCAAACACCTTGCTGTGATTGTGGTGCAGATCCTTGTGATGCTGTAAGTAATGAAACCATCATAGATTTGTTCCTTGCAAAACTGGCACAAATTGATGCTGTTCAGAAAGAGCCTAACTCATTGAATCTCACTACCTTCTGGTATTTTTACAAAGTAGGTACAGGTGATACTGCTAAACTTCGTGTAGAAAGTAAGCCTCTTGCTGAATACTCTAAATTCTGTGATATTGCGTTGAATCCTTATGAATATGACAGAATCTCTTTCAGAGGATGGGTATATGCAAATCCAGATACATCTATCGACTTCTTGGCTTATGATAGATGTGAGCAAGCAGCTACAGCTACAATTGTTCAAAGAAGCTCTTATGTAAGAGGTACTTCTGACCAAGTATACCAAGAACAACTGAACTACTACTCCTACCAAAGTGATTTCAAATCTCTGTACAGATTGTCTGAGTACAACCAAAAGTTCGAAGACTATGTAACAGATGGTACGGTGTATGACCTTTATGTTCTGCAATTTGACCAATTGCTGCAAGATAATAGCTATACAGCTAATCTTCCTCAGGATGAAAGAGTGCTGATTTATGTTCCACAAGGTGCTCAATCCACAGCTCTTCAAACATTGCTCTTTGCATACTTGGGTAGCCCGACTGATGAAACAGGTGCAATCATCACTACAACAACCACTAGCACCACAACAAGTACTTCTAGTACTTCATCTACCACAACTCTTATTCCTTAATAGGAGACAAATAATCAACTCTAAGGGAGCTGG
>DAOOVU010000007.1:0-22640 GCA_035370505.1 Candidatus Dojkabacteria bacterium
AAGGAGGAGAGGAATTGGAAAAAATGAACTATGATCCATTTCCGTTTAATCCTGCCGATATAGACTTTTTGTTTCTAACTCATGCACATTTTGATCATTCTGGGAGAATTCCTTTGTTAGTAAAGCAAGGTTTTAGAGGAAGAATAATTTGTACACAGCCAACTAGAGATTTAACAAAAATAATTCTTTTAGATTCGGCTAATTTGCAGGAGGAAGAAATGAAAAGATGGGAGACTAGAAGTAATGGAGCAGGTGAGGAAGGAGCAATGAAAAAAGTCTTGTTTACTGAGCAGGATGTTGAAGAGTGCATGAGGTATTTTGAAGTGTATCCATATGGGAATTCTGTGAATTTAACTCCTAAACTGGAATTTAGAATGAGAGATGCTGGACATATTCTTGGTTCTTCGATTTTTGAATTTTGGGTAGAAAATGAAGCAGAAAGAACTAGAAAAATTGTTTTTTCAGGAGATTTAGGACAACCTGGAGCGAGAATAGTCAATGATACAGATATGATTCGTGAGGCAGATTATGTAATTTGCGAGTCTACATATGGGAATAGATTGCATAAGGATAGAAATGAAACCGTTTTAGAATTGTTAGCTGCAATGCAGGAAGCTCAAAGAGAGGGTGGAAATGTTTTAATTCCTTCCTTCGCTATAGAAAGGACACAGGAAGTTTTGTATGAAATTAATCTGTTTTTTGAGAATAAGCTACTATCGGGTATGCCTGTATATCTAGACAGTCCTATGGCGTCTAAGGCTACAGAGATTTTTAGGAGATATCCCGATTTTTATGATGAGGATGCAAGAAGACTTTTGAAAAAGGGTGATGATCCATTTGATTTTGAAGGTTTGATAAAAATAGAATCTGCTGAGGAATCAAAAAGATTAATATCTAAGAAGGGTGTAGTAATTATTGCTGGAAGTGGAATGTGCAATGGGGGAAGGATTGTTCATCATATTAAAAATAATATATCTGATCCGAAGACACGTATGGTAATAGTAGGATACCAGGTTAAAGGGACTTTAGGGAGAAGAATAGTTGATGGTGAAAAGATTTTGAGAATAATGGGAGAAGAGGTCGAGAATAATGCGAAGCTGTACACATTAAATGGGTTCTCAGGGCATGCTGACCAAAGGGATTTGAGATATTGGCTTCGTGGATTTGGTCATTCTCCAAGACAGATATTTTTAGTGCATGGAGATGAGGATGTTATACAGAACTTTGCTGATAATATCAGTAATGAATTTAAGATTGATATAGCTATTCCAAACTACCAAGAAGAATTTAGATTAGAGTAAAAATATTATATGGATCAATATCCAGAGATAGAGCAAATACAAAAAGATATACAAAATTTGAACATACAAGGAGCGACGAATGTGTGTATTGCCACCTTTGAAGGTATGAAGCTGTATCTAAGGGATAGTAGAACGGACGATCCTCAAAAGATAAAAGATGAGTTTTTTGAAATTGGAAACATGTTGGCTCGGACTAGAGAGAATGAACCGTTAGCTCGAAATGGTGTAACATTTGTGAAATACTCTTTTGAAAAAGAATTTCCTGTTTTACCATCAGCAAATACTATGAAACAAAAGTTAGAAGACTTTTGTGACAGGTATTTGGACATGGTGGAGTCAGCAAAGAGGGAATTGATTGATATTGGGACAAGAAATTTGTCGAATTTTAGTAAACTGCTAACGCATTGTCATTCATCAACTGCCGTATCACTCATTAAGTCATTAGCAAAAGGGAATCAGAAATTTGAAGTAGTATGTACTGAAACAAGGCCTTTGTTTCAGGGGAGAAAAACAGCAAAAAGTCTAGTTGATTCAAGAATAAATACAACTATGATTGCAGATAGTGCTGCTGAATCTTTTATAATAGGGAGGGGTAGTGTTCCAATAGAAGCTGTATTTTTAGGATGTGACCAAATAACAATGGGAGGTCATGCAATAAACAAGATAGGAAGCTGGGGAATAACTATGACAGCCCACTATGTAGGCAAACCAGTATATATTGTTTCTCCAATTCTTAAATTAGATGTGAATTCGGACAGATCTGCCAAAATAGAGATAAGAGAAAGCAGAGAACTTTGGGAAGAAGCTCCTGCCGATCTGAAAATGTATAATCCTGCATTTGAAATAGTTGACAGTGAGCTTATAACGGGTTATGTTACTGAGGCAGGAATAATAAGACCACAGGATTTGGAAAAAGAGGCTTATGTGAAGTATCCGTGGATGTTTGATAATGTTAAAAATCCAATAAATTAAATTAATCAATAAATAAAATGGGGTGTTACCTGAAAAGTAAAAACTTGGACTTGGGAGAAGATAATGACTTTAATGTCGTTCTAAACAGAAAAGATGCTGCGAGGATAGGATTTAGAGAAGGTGAATCAATAATGATAGGATTTGGAGAAATTGAGTTATATGCTGATGTGATGGAGACAGATTCTAAAGTGCCTGAAGGATGTATAGGGTTGTTTGAGGAAATCTGGAAGGAATATGATCTTGATGAAGGAACTAGTATTTTTGTTGATGTCCATGAGCCTAGTCCATCTCTTTCGGCAATTAGCAAGAAGCTTATGGGGAAGACTCTTACAAAGAGTGAATTGGAAGGGATAATGAAGGATATTGGGACAAGGCAATTAAGAGAGACAGAAATAGCGTTTTTCATATCGACTTTTTTTAATCCAGGTTTTAATGATGATGAAATATATTGGATGACGAAGGGAATGGCCGAATCCGGTGATACATTATCTTTTAAAGGTATCAGAGGAAATGGAGATTTAGTTGCTGACAAACACTCAATAGGTGGAGTCGCAGGAAAAGCTATAACTCCAACATTGGTTCCAATATTGGTAGAAGGGGGTTTAATTGTCCCAAATACTTCTACAAGAGCAATTACTTCTCCAGCAGGAACAACAGATATTTTAGAAGTGGTTATGCCAGTAGCGTTAGATAAGGAAAAGGTGCTTGAGGTAGTGAAGAAAACTGGAGGGTGTATGTTTTGGGGAGGATCATTAAAATTATCTCCTGCTGATGATGTTATTATAAATGTTGAAAGATCATTGCGAATACAAGAATTTCAGAAAGTTTTAGTTAGCATTGTTGCAAAAAAGGTATGTATGGGTATAACCAATGTACTTATTGATCTTCCATATGGAAAAGGTTCTAAAGTTGAAAGTCCAGATGATGTGGCAATGCTTGATAAGCAGTTTAGGAAGCTTTTTAAGAAATTTGGAATAGAATGTGAGACTATTAAAAGGCCAATTAAAGGTCCAGATGGTAGAAGTATTGGTCCTAATCTTGAGATAAAGGAAGCCCTTCGATTATTAGAGAGAACGGAGGATAGGAGTCTTGAACTTGAAAAAGTAGTGTTAGAGATGGCAGGGAAAATTTTTGAAAATACAAAAAAAGCAAGAATAGGTGAGGGCAAGCAGATGGCAGAAGAGATATTAGATTCTGGCAGAGCTTTGGAAAAATTTTGGGAGATAGCCTTTGCTCAAGGAGCTACCAAGAGAGTTAACTCTACTGATATTCATGGTGGAAAATTAAGATATTCTCTCCTTTCGGATAGAGATGGGGTAGTTAAGAGGATAGATAATATCACTCTTGTTACAATAACTAGAGCTTTGGGAAGTCCAGCTATAAAGGAAGCTGGGATTCGTATAGAAAAAATGCCTGGAGAAACTGTAAAAAAGGGTGAGCCTCTGCTTACTATGTACGCTACAACAGAGAATCGTCTTTTAGCTGGAAAAGGCTTTTTGGATATTGACAAGCTATTTACTTTTTAGATGTTTCTGAATATCTTGAAAGATTTGCATTTTGATCTTTGTTTATCATTTGCTTCTTGACGCTGTTCATTTTTGTCTTCTTGCGGATCTCCTTTATAGCTGTGATAATTATTGCAATTACTAGGACGCAAATTATTACTGGTACGGTGATTAGTATAGCTCTTCCAATAACAGTAGCTTTCAAGAGTGTATCAAGCCAATATGATACTTTGTACTGCTCTGCACTTTCTATTGCCTGATTTTGATCTTCAAGCAGATCTGTGTAGGTCATTAAATTATCAGGATTGAAAGTTCCTTCAGCGGAATATATCTTTAAAGAAAAGCCTTCACTGTTGAGATTCTCTAATTTATCTGCAGAATAGACCATTATGTTAGAAAGAGAATCATTATTAAATGTCTCCCAAAGAACTCTGTCTATCATTTGTCCTATCTTCATATTTTCGCTTTCAAATGTTGGATCTACTGAAAGCCATCCGTAATCAGGAACCCATATTTGAACCCATTGATGTCGTATTTGTTCATTGCTTGTATCCACAATATTTGTGTATCCAAGTGCAGCTCTGGCAGGAATTCCCTGCGCTCTTAGTATTGCTATCATTGAATCAGCATACTCCATGCATACTGATTGCCCACCTGATAGTGCTTCAACAGCACCTATTCTTGTATTGTCCGAATTAGCTTTATTATTGTCATATTCCAATGTATCACCAATGAACTTGTAGTCAGCTTTGATTACATCTAGTAAAGTTAGTTGATCTTTCAGAAGTGTATTTGCTATTTGAACAATATATGGATCTGTGCTTTGCCAAAATTTTGTTGGTCTTAGATAGAGACTTGAAGAGCCCCATTCTTTTATCTTTTGATAGTATTGTGTTAATCCTATTTCAATAGCACTGTCATCATGCTCATCATATTTGTCCTGTTCTACAGTAATATACCCAGTCATAGTTATTTTACTTTCTTTATTTGCTGGAACTTCAAATGTTGCTAATAAATTACCTTCACTGTCTACATGAATTCTTTTTGGAGCAGGTGAGACATTTTCAAAGTAGACTTTTTGGTTGGTTTCAGAAAATTCTCTTGGAAGAGACAATTCAAAAATATTAGTTGAGAGAGATTTAAAAATGTCCGAATATGTTGTTGGTGTTATATTATCAGTTTTAGGAGTTGTGTAGGAGAGGTCAAACTTATATATTGCTTTTGTTCCGAATTCAAGTACTGGAGCATTTTCTATCCTGTCTGTCTGAGCAAAATCATAGTATACATGAGTGTTGTTCTCTGATTTAGAAAACTTTGGAAATATTTTACTAAGTGGGGGTATGTTTTTGTCTGTAGATATTCTAAAGTAGTAGTTGTAGTAGGTTGTCGTTCCATTATTTTCATCAACTTCTTCAAACTTGACATCCTTGGGAAGAGAAGTTCCAACAATGGTTATATAGCTTCCTGCCTTTAGGACATAATCATGTGTGTTGTAAGTTACTATTACTTGATATGGAGAATCTGCAGTTGTTTCCCTATAATTACCAACTTTAATGTACATCCCTTCCCCTATATTGAGAGGTTCTACTTCATACTTAAGTGGTGTTCCAAGCTCATTTTCAACTTTAAGCGTTGAGAGTTTATATTCTCTTTCTTTCTTAACTTTTTCCTCTGATTCGGCAGAGGCGTCAGCTATATGAAAAATTCTTTCTCCTTGAGCTGGTAAATAGTACAATTTATTCAACACTTTCCTACTATATTCAGTTCTTACAGTAACATAATCATTTCCTGTTATATATGAAAATTCAGTGTCAGTGTCTATGACAAAATCTCCTTTTTGAGCAAAGGCTTGTGAAGGATGTGCTAGAAGAATCAGCAGTACTGAAATTGAGATAATTGTTTTGTAAATGGATTTCATAGCTTATTCATAATATCATGTTTTTGTTCTGTTATCATAATTCTTCTATTTATTATATAATCAGCGCATTATGGCGGCAAAAAGATCTCATAATTTTTCTTCTGGCATTGTGGGTTTGCCCAATGTTGGAAAATCTACAATATTTAATGCTCTGACTAAGCTCTCTGTTCCTGCAGAGAATTTTCCTTTTTGTACAATAGATAAAAATGTTGGAGTAGTGGAAATTCCTGATCAAAGGTTGAAGAGACTTTCAGAATTTTTCAATGCTCAAAAAGTTGTCCCTTCTGCTATGACTTTTGTTGATATAGCTGGACTTGTGAAAGGGGCTTCAAAAGGTGAGGGTCTTGGTAATCAATTTCTTGCACACATTCGGGAAGTCGATGTGATTATGTATATATTGAGGGCCTTCGAGAGCAAAAATATTGTTCATGTATATGAAAGGATAGATCCACTTGAAGATTTTGAAATAGTGCAGTCAGAGTTGATTCTTAAAGATATTGAAGGAGTAAGTAAAAGGTTTGATATGACCGAAAAACTTGCAAGGATAGGGGATGAGAGTGCTCAAAAAGAAACAGATATTTTAAGCAAAGTTCTAGAGGATCTAAATAAAGGTATTCCTGTTGTTGATATGAATTTAACTAGTGAGGAGCAAGATATTTTGTATGATCTCCACCTGCTTACGGGTAAAAAAAGATTCTTCATATTAAACTGTAGAGATGGGTCTGATATGAAGAAGGTCGAAGAGTGGAGAAAAGAATTAATAGAAAAAACGGGTGATAATGCTTTAATTGTAGATGCTAAAGTTATAAATGAGATGGCTAATTTAAGTGAGGAAGAGAAGAGTGAGTACTTAGAACTATTGAGTGGGGATTCAGCTACAGCGGAAGATATTATATCTAATATGTACAAAACACTTGATTTGATAACTTTTTATACTGGCTCAGGAAAAGAATGTAATGCTTGGAGTATACAAAAGGGGGCAACTGCGAAGGAAGCATCTGGAGTAATTCACACTGATTTTGAGCATGGATTTATTAGTGCCGAGGTAGTTAATGTAGATGTTCTCATTGAAAATGGTGGGTGGAATGGAGCAAAAGAAAAAGGTCTTGTAAAAAGTGTGGGGAAGGATTACATAGTGCAGGATGGTGATTACATGATTGTACTAGCAAACAAATAGTGTAGATAGTGCGTAACTTCTTTATTTGAATGAAAGTCTTTTTTCTCTGGTGTCGAGTGTCTTGATGATTATTATGAATATGAATCCCATTGTTATATACAGATCAAATTTTCCTAATGATGTATTTATTGAGTTTAGATATGCTGTAATGTTCGGAAGTACTGGGGTTATGAGTGCATAAAGAATTGAAATAAGCATAAGCCAAAAAAATGAATGAAGAAGATCAATATGTCCATTTAGATTAAACTTTGAAGATGAATAATCCCACAGTTTCTCTTTTAGAAATACCGTACAAAAGACTCCTCCAAAATATTCGAGCATTATTACAGCAATTGTAGTTGTTAATATTGTTGTCAATGGAGAATGTGTTTGTAAAATTGAGAAAATACTTAGAATAATAATACCTCCGATACCATATATTGGGCATAGTGGAATATTTCTATAATATCCAGATGGGCTGTATTCTCCTTTTAGGAATGAAGAATATGTTGTATCAATTATCCAGCCCAAAAAGGAAAATAGGAGAAATATCAATATATATTTAGTCATTTGTAATATACTAGGTTAATTCATCTTCCTTATAGTCTATCATGATTTGATACATGTAGAGTAGAAGTATTTTATAAATGTATTGAGAAAATACCTGTATCAGATGTATAATCGGCTGGTGGTCGAGTGGTGGAACTGGCAGACACGCGGGACTCAAAATCCCGTGCTAATAAAATAGCATGAGGGTTCGATTCCCTCCTCGACCATATTTTAGTTATAGAAGTACAGAAATGGAAGATTTTATACTGGATTTCTTTGACACAGTAGGAGAAATAAATTTTGATTCTGCGATAAGATTTTTAGGAATTGTTTTAGCTATTTTTTGGCTTGTGGTATTGTATTGGGTCTGGTTTGATGCTTCTGAAAGATGTTCTAGCGTATTTGTAAAGGTATGCTATGTATTGTTAGTTGGTATTTTAAACATTGTTGGTTTAATTATATATCTTCTCATAAGACCGAGTCGTACTATAGAGGAAATATATTGGGGTGATTTAGAGAGAAGATATCTTAAATATGAAACTGCCGAACTTGGGGATTGTCCAAAATGTGGCACTCAACTAGCACCAGGATATATATATTGCCCAAATTGCAGATATGAACTCAAGGTAAAATGTCCAAGTTGTGAAGTATATGTTGATAGGGGAAGTAGATATTGTCCAAACTGTGGAAATGAAATTGCTGGAGAGGAAGAATTTATTCCTGAACCTGTTCCATCAAAAGAAGTTATGGAAGATCAAATTGCAACTTCAAAAGAGGAAGTAGAAGAGGCTGTTAAATCGAACAGAATAAGGTATGTATCTAGAGCTGGAATAGCAGAAAAGATTGGAAAGTTATCTTCTAATATAAAGTCGGCTTTTGTGAAAAGTGAGGATAAAACGGTAGTAGAAACAGAAGCACCTGTAAAAAGAGAGAAGAAACACAAGAAGAAGAAAAAGAGAAGAAACAAATAATGTTCCTCCGTTTATTATGGTATTATTACTGTACTAAGGTTATCTTTGTGTACAGCCGTGTTTGAGCAAATATCTCAAAAAATAGCTTCGTATGTTCCAAATTTGAATCCTTTTGCATTCTTCATACTAACGCTATTTATCTGTTTGTATGTATTTTGGAAAGAGTGTTCTAGAACAAGAAAAAATAATTCATCAGTATTTGATGCATTCTTTGTTTCAGTAGTATCTGGGATAATAGTGGGTAGAATTTTTTACATTATTGGCAACTGGGGAGAATTTTCAAGATACATTTGGTACTGGCTTCCATATGAAAAATATGGAAATGAAATATTTCTCTTTCGTCTACTCCCATGGAGGTTTTTTAGAATTTGGGATTTAGGTATAGATATATTATTCCTTCTTCTAGGATTTTGTCTGACATGTACATGGTGGGTCTTGCGCATTAAAAAATGGAAATGGAGTCATCTATTCCCTGCAATATATCTATCCTCATTTTCAGTACTTGCTTTCTCGTTTTTTTCAATAGGGAAAATAACTGGAAATAATGTATGGGTAACTGAGGGGTTGATAATGATTGTGTTAATTCTAGTATTCTTTGTGATAAAGAGCATTTTGATTAAGTCAATTATAGGGATAGGTGAGATGAAGGCTCTTGTATGCTTGGATTCTATTTTTGTTATTGTTTCAACAGGAGTAATAATTGCAGTATATATGAATTCTCAAATGTCAGGGATAGAGAGTATAGGGCTCAGTGCCTTTGTTGTATGGTCTCTTCTTGGTTTGTTTTTTCACATAATTGATACTAGGAAGGCAACTGTAACAATAGAGAAGTTGTCTTCTGTTAGGAATGTCTCCATAGATGATATAAGGAGAACCATAAGATTGCCAAAAGAAAGATGAAAGTAAGTGAAAGGGATATTAAAAAAAGAGCAGATGTATTTGTTAAGGAGAAATTGAAAGAATATAGTATTAGCAGAACCTTTATTGCAGAGAATCTAGGGGAAATTTTTTATGTTAATGGGAAGAGAATAAAACCATCTTACAAATTTAAGAAAGGTGATGAGTATGATATAGACTATGAAAAGGTAAACAGCTTAATAAATGACCAAACTAAGCAGGAATCTCTTTTATCACAGGAAAAGGATTTGAATATTGTATATGAAGATGAAAATTGTATTGTGATTAACAAAGAGAGTGGGGTAGTTGTTCATCCCGGATCTGGGAATACACATAACACTTTAGCAAATTATGTGAAAGGTTATTTGATGGAAAAAGGGGAATTTGATAAGAAAGTTAAAAGGGGAGGAGTTGTCCATCGATTAGATAAGGGAGTGTCAGGATTGATTCTATTCGCAAAAAATGCAAAGGCACAAGAATACTTCCAAAATCAATTTGAAAAGCATCTAGTTCAAAAGATATATTATGCACAGGTAGAATATGGTCAAAATTGCGATTCAGAACTTTTAGCGCGTATTCCAAAAAGTAAGGTAGATCTAAAAGATGAAATTGATAGGCTAAAGAAGAATAATTTTGTATGCGACGAAGGATGGATAAAAGTAGAAGGTTACATAAAAAGAAGTGAAAGCAATAGAATGAAGATGAAATTTACAAAATATTTTAGAAATGGAGCAAAATATTCTTTAACATATATTAAACCAATTTCTAAGGATGAAATGGTTATTAAAATAGAGACAGGGAGAATGCACCAAATCAGAGCAGTTCTAGAATATTTGGAGGTAAACATAAAAGGTGATACATTGTATAAAACAAAGGCAGGAAAGGGAGGAATACCCGAAAAGATATATCTATCCTCAATTTTACTCTCAGTGAAGAATTTAGATGGTAGTATTTTAAATGTATCTCTTGTTTAAATGAAGAGAAGTGTAAATAAAAGAAAAGATTATAAAAAGAACTATCAAAAAAGATATGAGAAAAAATCTCCCAAGAAGATTAATGTAAAACATTTGCGTAAAGTTGTCTTTTTCCTTGCTTGTACCTTAATGATCTCATTCTTGGTATATACTGTTGTTAACATATCTTCGACGAAGACCATTGACTATACAAGGATAAATTCATCTGAAAACTATATTCTTGGTGAAGAAAACAATGAACTGAATAAGACATTAATTTTGTTGGAAGAGGGATATGGTAATGAGAGAAAAATAGCAAATGCGTATTTGTATGTTAAAAATAATAAGAAAAAAAGTGGAGTTATTGTTTACATTCCTGGGAATTTGTATTTTAACGGACTGGAAGAAGAATTTGGGAATAAAATTCCTGTTTCGTCTTTGAGATATGCTGGAGATTATTTGCAAAAAGGAAGAGGAGTAGAGTATGCATTATGGCAATTGACACAACTTTTAGGCACGAAATTTAATGAATACATATGGATAACATCTGAAGGAGCAGATGTCTTAAATAATGTTTATGGAAATATGTATGATGTAGATGAATCTTTGAAGAATATTTACAGTGATGATATTCAGCCAAGTGATGGTTTATTAGTGCTTAACTCTTTGTCTTCTAAGATAAACTGGTTCAGTAGTGTGTTCAAATCAGGCACTTTAAATCAATTAGATGAAAAAATATACTCAAATACATCTCTAACAAGTGTTCTACATGAGCTTAAGAATATAAATGGAGCAATAGATAAGAATGATACTTTTGTTATCGATCTAAGCAATTCTGAATATTGTGAAGAGCAAGATTCCATAAGTGGAGGAAAAATTAAAGTATTAAACACCGAAAAATATGATGAGACTTTTAGAGAATACTACTCAAATAGTGCAGATTCTGCTGTGGAAAAAGAAAGGGCTAGAATCGAAGTATATAATGGAAGTGAAATAGATGGGATAGCATACCAGCTTGGAAGAAAGATAGTTAATTCAGGAGGAGATGTTGTTAGATATGGAAATGCTCCATCGGTTGTTGAGAAAACTGTAATATATGTTCCAAATATGAAAGATTACAAAAATTCATTGAATTTAGTGTCAGAAATATTATCAGGGAGATTTGAAGTAATTGAGGGTAGGCCCTCATTTATGACCACTGGTGATATTGTGATAATACTAGGTAAAGATATCAAGTTTATGTACAGCTTTTAGAATGTTGCTAACATATTTGTTTTAATTTAGAATCGTTGCATATGTGGATTGTAATTTTGATAATGCTAATAATGTCCCTTCTGTTTGTTGCCTTCCTTAAGGTTTGGTCCAAGCACACCACCGAAAAAGCAGAAATGTATGAAGATCTTAGAAATCCATGTGTTATGCAAATATTGGTTCCAAGGGAGAATGATAAATCTGCTTTAGCTGCAGAACAAATGTTTGCATCTATCCATGGTATTTTGGAAGGAAATAAAAAGTGTACAGATGTAGTAAGCTTAGAAATTGCTTCGGTGGGTGATGGGGGAATCAAATTCTATATAGTTGCTCCGAACCATCTAGCAAAATTCATAGAGGGGCAAGTATATGCTCAATATCCAAATGCAGATATTCAATTTGTTTCTGATTACACAAAAGAAAATACCAAAGATAGTGGTAGTTTTGTTACTGCTGGAGAGATTGAGATGGAGAAAGATTCCATTTTTCCGATTAAGACTTTTAGGAATTTCGAAGTTGACCCTTTAGCAGCAATAACGGGAGCTATGTCAAAACTAAGTATAGGGGAGGGGATTTGGCTTCAAATAATTATAAGGCCAGTATCTAACTATTGGCAGGCAAGATCAAAAGAATACATTACCGCTATAAAAGAGGGAGTCGATCCGAATGGACCATCTTTTGGTGCTGTAATTGGAAAAGTAGTAGGTGGAATAGGAAATGCACTGTCTACAACTGAAAGTAACAAACCCCAGAAGGAAGTTGTCAAACTTGCTCCAGGGCAAGAAGAAGAATTAAGTGAAATTGAGAATAAAACATTAAAAGTTGGTTTTGAATTTAAAATAAGAGTGATAGCAAAAGCACAAGATCAACTTAGATCTGAGCAAATTCTACGTGATGTAGTTGCAAGCTTTAAACAGTTTACAACTGCACATCTGAATAATTTTGTTCATGCTGTGCCTACAAAATCAGGAAAAGAAATATATGATGAATATATTCGTAGACATATGGAGGATGGGCAAGATATATTGAATATTGAAGAGTTGGCATCAGTGTATCATTTACCAAACATATCAGTAGAAACTCCAAACATAGCTTGGAGTCGAGCCAGAAAGCTTGAACCCCCAATGAATCTACCAAAAGCAACAGAGGATGGTGTAACAATATTTGGAGAGACCGATTATAGAGATGTTAAAGTCCAATTCGGATTAAAAAGGAAGGATAGACAAAGACATTTCTACCTTCTTGGGAAAACAGGAAGCGGAAAGTCTACATTGTTTAAGAATATGTTCATATCAGATGTATTATCAGGAGATGGTGCTTGCTTTGTTGATCCTCATGGAGATACAGTTGAAGATTTACTACAATATATTCCACCTAATAGAGTAGAAGATGTCGTATATTTCAATCCTACGGATGTTGAGTACCCAATTGGTTTCAACTTGTTGGAACTCAAAGATAAATCTCAAAGAGACTTGATAGCGGACGGTGTAGTGGAGGTATTCAAAAAGCAATTTGGAGATTCGTGGGGACCTAGACTTCAATATATTTTGACAAATGCGGTTGCAACAGCTTTAGAAGCACAAGGAACGACTCTTCTTGCTGTTACTAGGATTTTAACAGATACAAACTATCGAAAATTCATACTAAAACAGGTTCATGACCCAATATTATACAAGTTCTGGACAGATGAGTTTTCTAAAATGGCTCAAAATTCAAAACTCTTGTCTGAAGCTGTATCCCCAATACAAAATAAAGTTGGAAGATTCATATCCTCTGCAGTAACAAGAAATATTATTGGACAGGTTAAGTCAACAATAGACCTAAGGGAAATAATGGATAACAAAAAAATACTGCTAGTTAATTTGGCACAGGGAAAACTAGGAGAAGAAACTGCATCCTTGCTTGGTGGCATGATTATTACAAGACTGCAGGCTACCGCTATGGAAAGAGTTGATATACCAGAAGAAGAAAGAGAAGATTTCTTTTTGTATGTTGATGAATTCCAAAATTTTGCAACAGAGTCATTTGCAAAAATACTTTCGGAGGCTAGAAAATACAAACTTAACTTAACAATGACAAACCAATATATAGATCAACTTCCTCTTACCGTTAGACAAGCGATATTTGGAAATGTAGGTACATTAGGATCATTTGTTGTAAGCCAAGCAGACGCTGCAATTTTAGAAAAAGAATTTGCTCCAATGGTAACTGCTGGAGATTTAGTATCATTAGATGCATATTCTATGTATATAAAACTATGTATCGATGGAATGACATCTATTCCATTTAGTGCAAAATCACTCCCAATTAGGTATGAAAGATTTGGATTAAGAGAGGAAGTTGTTAATTTCTCAAGGACGAAGTATGGAAGATCAAAAGTTGAGATAGAAGAAAAGATTTCAAAATGGAGTAATCAAAGTTACAGTGAAAAAGGAAATAGGAGTCTTCCAGTGAACAATGTAAAGAAAGTAGAAGGAACAGAGGAAATTGATGCAGTAAAGCCCTAAAAAATACAGATTACTCTGTATTAAACCTCAATAATTGTGGTAAAATATGAACTGAAAGGAAAACTATGTCTGGACATTCAAAATGGGACACAATTAAACATAAAAAGGCGATCAATGATGCTAAAAAAGGAAAGAGTTTCTCTAAAGTATCTGCCTTAATATCGCATGCTGCTAAGCAAGGAGGTGGAGATCCTGAAATGAACCCTACACTTCGATTATACATAACGAAAGCAAAAGAGCTTGGATTTCCTACTGATAAAATAGAAAAAGCCATTCAAAAAGGGACAGGAGAAGGAGATGAAAAAGTCATATATGAAGAGGCAACATATGAGGGATTTGGTCCTTTTGGAATTCAAGTAGTAGTTGATACTTTGACGGATAATAAAAACAGGACAGTAGCTGACCTAAGAAAACTATTTGAAGAAATCGGCGGAAATATGGCAGAAAGTGGTGCTGTCTCTTGGAATTTTGAAACGAAGGGATACATAGAAGTGTATTCTGGACATATGGAAAAATCTCCAAAATATGGAGATCCTGATGTATATGTAGAGGAAGATCCTGAAGCTGTAATGCTTTCATTAATGGATCTAGATGGAGTATTGGATATTGAAGAAATAGAAGAAGATGGGAAGAAAGGTTTTGTTGTATACACAAAATATGAAAATTTTGGTGCTGTCAGAGATAAAATAACAGAATTAGGTTTAGTAATAAAAGATGCTGAATTGATAAAAGAAGCTAAAGTAACTAAAGAACTAAATGACGAACAACTTAACAGGGCGAATGAAGCCTTAAGCCGAATAGAAGAACTTGACGATGTTCAAAATGTTTGGAGTGATATAGAATAACCATATGAGAATCTTAGGTATAGATCCTGGTTTAGCAACGACAGGTTGGGCTGTAGTTGACTTTGATGATAATTCAAAACCTGAAATAGTTGATTATGGGTGCATTTTTACTGAAAAGGGACTGAGTGTACATAGGAGATTAAAAGAAATATATGATGATACATTAGAAATACTTTCAACTCACGAACCAGAATATGCAGGAATAGAGACCTTGCTTTTTTGCAATAATGCTAAAACAGGTATAGTTGTTGGAGAGGCTAGGGGAGTTATTCTTTTAGCTTTAGAAGAATCAAATGTGCTAATTAAAGAGTTCACTCCTTTGCAAGTTAAAAATTCTATAACAGGTTATGGAAAAGCAAATAAAATGCAAATCCAAGAAAATGTAAAACTTTTGTATGGTCTAGAAGAATTGCCAAAACCAGATGATGCGGCTGATGCACTTGCGATAGCTATGGCAACAGAAGTTCTAGTTTCAAGGGACAACATTATTTCACACTATCCTGTATAATATATACAGATGATTACATATATTACTGGGAAAATACTAAATTCAATTACAGCTGGAAGGGATTCCTATGTAGATATTCTAACAGCTTCTGGGGTAGGGTACAGGGTAAGTATCCCTAGCTCGTATGTTTGTCCAAAAAATGGAGAAGAATATTCCTTATATACATACCATCATGTACGAGAAGATACTCAGGCACTTTTTGGGTT
The DNA here is from genome assembly GCA_035370505.1 of Candidatus Dojkabacteria bacterium. Lineage (GTDB taxonomy): Bacteria > Patescibacteriota > Dojkabacteria > SC72 > SC72 > UBA5232. The sequence goes on from DAOOVU010000007.1 coordinate 15,540, forward strand.
TGTAAAAGAAGATGAAAGAAACTTTTTTATTGAGTTGATTTCAGTATCTGGGGTAGGTCCAAAAATTGCCTTGACAATATTATCAAATTTTACACGAGAGGAATTAGAAAGCTTAATAAATGATGGTGATGCACGAGCTTTGAGCAAGGTTCCTGGATTGGGCTTGAAAAAAGCACAGAAGATAATTATAGAGCTGAGGGGAAAGATTGATTTGACCGCAAGTGATGCAAAAAGTGGTTCAGTAATTAAGGAAGTGAAAGAAGCTTTAAGAACTCTTGGATTTAATGGTGATGGGTTGAAGGAAAAAATTGATATGGCAGAAAATATTTTGAAAACGGATAAAGATATCGCTATAGAAGATTTAATAAAAAGAATTTTAAGTCAATAATGATCTCTTCTAGTAAACAAAAACAAAGCAAGAAAAACGATAAAGAGATTAGCTTTAGTGTGTCATCTGAGAGCAAAGAATCTCCATTGTATGAAGAAAAGATAAGGCCATCTAAACTAGATGAAATTATTGGCAGAAGTCTTGAAAAAGAGACTCTTAGAATGATGATTGACTCCGCTAAAAGAAGAAATGAGGTTGTTGACCATATTTTATTTTATGGACCTCCAGGGCTTGGAAAAACTACATTTGCAATGGCTATTGCCAATGAAATAGGGGCTTCTGTGAAAATAACTTCAGGTCCTGCAATAGAAAGACAGGGTGATCTTGCAGCAATTTTAACTGGACTTAAAAGGAATGATATTCTCTTTATAGATGAAATACATAGGCTTCCTAAAGTAATAGAAGAGATACTTTATCCAGCAATGGAGGATAGAGTTTTAGATATAGTAATGGGAAAAGGCCCATCTGCTAAGACAATAAGGCTAAATTTAGAACCATTTACATTGATAGGGGCTACTACACAAATTGGGAAAATAAGTTCACCAATGAGAGATAGGTTTGGTTTAATACAGAGACTGGATTTCTTTTCACAAGAAGATTTGGTTTCAATACTGGCTAGAGCAGGGAGACTTTGGGGTCTCAATATAGATGATGATGCCTTGAATATGTTATCAGGATGTTCGAGAGGAACAGCAAGAGTGGGACTTAGACTGTTGCGAAGGTGTCGTGATTATGCAGGGAGTAGGGGGGTTGAGAACATAGATGTAGATGTTGTGGTCAATACTATTAAAATGCTTGGAATAGATAAACTTGGGTTAGAAAAAATAGATAGAGAGCTTTTGCTTTCTTTGTTAGATAATTTTGCTGGTGGTCCAATAGGATTATCTACTTTAGCGGCCTCTGTTTCAGAAGATGAAGTTACAGTAACAGATGTGTATGAGCCTTACTTGATGAAGTGTGGATTCCTGAAAAGGACTTCTAGAGGGAGGGTTCTTACGCAAAAGGGATTAAAATACATAGAGACATTTAGATATGATGAAGGTTAGTAGAGAAGGAAATACAGATAATGAGAAAAGGGGGAAGCTTCTTCTTTTAGCAGCTTTTATAGCTCTTTCACTGTTTGTAAGTAAAGTTGTTCAGGCGAATACTCAAGTTGTTATATCAAGAGTCTATATTAATGCACTTATATACTTTGTAATAGTATTTGTTGGGCTTCTGTGGGCATTTAATTTCCAAATTAAGAGGAAATCTTTGATTTATCTTCTTCAACCAGCATTATTTGTTTTTTCTCAGGAATTATTTGTTGAATTCTTCTTTTTCCAGAAATTCAGTAGGATCTATGAGGCTTTTATTCTTCTTTTGCTCATAATAGCGGTGTTTTTCATAAATTACTTTTCATTTCTATCTGCTAATGCATTCAATGTAAATCTTTACAAAAAGATACCATTAGCACAGGTGGCTAGGACGACTTCGTATATCATTTCGATATTCACAATGTATTTTTTAACATTCAGTTTCTTGCTTAGTGAATTTAATGTTTATTTTCTTTTGGTGTCAATTCTTATTTTTTATATAATAATTACCCTAATACATTACATAAACATAGAGATAGAGGATAGGGAGTTGTTTAGAAAGACAGTTATAACATCAATGATATCATTCATATTATTTTTGGGAGTTTTCTTGTCTGGAAGTACTCATGAAGTGATTTCGATAGCACCAGTAGTAGGGTATTACTTTGCAGTAAGTATGGTAACTCAGGAGAATATGTTTTTGGGAAATTATAAAAATGCTTTTTTATACATTATTTTTTTGGTTGTTATCTTTTTTAGTGTTTTGTTTGTAAATATTTTCAATATATAGTTTTGCAGAGTAGGGGTAGAGTGCTAAAAAACCTGTAGTAATGCAGTTAGTTGAAGCCCTATAGTAATCAAGTGTGGATAAGTATTTTTGTTGTGCCCTTCTAAAATTTGAAAAAAACACTCTATGAAAGTGGAGAATAACTCTGGGCATTTTAGTGATTATGATCATATTCAGAAGGGGGATACTACTCTAGTTAGAAATATGTTACAATTTGAAAACATATGACTGAGTATAATGTCCCTTATATGCGGTTAGTATATAAAATTTCTAGAGTAGCTGAAATATCATGAGTTTTTTAATATTTTCAATTAGTTTCTTTTTTACCATTTATTCATTTATTTATTCCACCATCTATTACTCTTCTGTTTTTCATAATATTCTTTTAATGTATGTTCCCCAAATTTTCAAAAGACCCCTACTCTTGTATGTATAATTTAATTCTAAGGTAGTATATTGAATCTATGAACAGTTTTCCAAAATTAGATAATCAGGATGATTATTTGATCTCCTTACAGAACAATAATTTTAGTAATCAGACAATCATTAATTATGCAAGGGATTTGTGTATTTTTGCAGTTTTTCTTCATTTTAGAGGGATTGAGTTTATGAATGTAACCAAGAAGGATGTAAATATGTTTAAAGGGTATCTGAGAGCTGGGCAACATCTTGAGGATTTAGATAGAATTAGGAAGGAGAATATAAAAAGTATTGATAGAACAAAGAAAAACAGGAGTGAAGCTCTGAGAGGCTCTACAAGTGGGTTGAAAAATGATGATGGTATAGATGGACCTGTTGATTCTTCTTCAAATGATGGAGTTAGGGTAAAAAAGTTTGAAAATGATTTTTTGGCTGGTGTATACAGTAAGGTATATGGAAGTCTTGGTGTATTAAGTTCTCCAAGAAATAAGGAGGCTCGAAAGAATGATGGCTTGAGTCCTAACAGTATAAACAGGATGCTTTCAGCTTTGAGATCTTTTCTAAAGTTTAGAATAAGTTGGGATTTGCCAATACCTCTTCCTCCTGATGCTATAGATATGATGAAGGCAGAAAAGAAATTAAAGAAGGTTGCTTCTAAAGATGATTTAGTGAGGTTAATAGAATCTCCTTTAGAATTTGAAAAGGATGAAAAAATTGCAATACGGAATAGGTGTATGCTTGAAATGCTTTTTGCTACGGGTATGAGAATATCGGAGTTGATAGGTTTAAACCTCGATCAAGTGAATAGCGAGGGGAAAATGTATATTTGGGGAAAAGGGAAAAAGGAAAGGACTGTATATATGACACAGAGGAGTTTGGATTGGTTAAATGCGTATTTGCGTGTAAGGCTGGAATTTGCATTTACTGATAGGGGAGAAGAAGAAAGTTTGGGTATCGAAAATATTGGATCTAATCAAAATGGTCAATCAGATTTGAATTTAGAGATATTTGATAAAGGAAATAGGAAATATATTAAAATAGTTGAGGAGTATAGGGAAAGTGGTTATTTGGAGAAATTTGACTCCCCTGCCCTGTTTATTCCTTTTTCTGGAAGTCGAGCTGGAAAACCAAATGCTAGAATTTCTACAAATCATCTTCAGGAAAAGATTGCTGAATATAGGAGAAGGTTAGGAATTCAAATTCCTACTTCAGCACATAGCCTAAGGCATGGTTTTGCAACTTATCTTGCTGAGGAAGGTGCAAGTCCAGTAGCTTTGCAGGTTCTATTAGGGCACTCAAGCTTAAATACGACTACAAAATATGTTCATGCAAGTGAAAAGTTTGCTGAAGAAACTGTGAGGGAAAAGCACCCACTTCCATAAGGAAAGGAAGAGAGTCTTACTTCTTTTGCATTTGATCCATTAATTCTTGTATGCGCTTCGTATCAGGGTTATCCATGTTTGCTTGTACTGTAGCAACAGCTGTAGGGTCTCCTTCTTGGTATCTTTTTGCAAGATCTTTTGTTTGTTTTGTCATATCAAGAGACTCTTGCATGTATTGGATAATATATTCCATCTTTTTTTGGTCAGCTTGATTCCCATATGCTTTAGTAAAAATTGTATCGTAGAGTTTTGAAAATTGCTCTTCATTTGTAATTTCCATGTTTGAAAGAGCGTCTATTTCAGGATCATCCACATCTTCTGGAATGTCTGCAAGAGCTCTGTCTACAGAATCTTCTACTGCTAGGGATAATAGCTTTTCTATCGTGTCATTGTCTAAACCTTCAGCTGACAATTGACTCTTTATTTGTTCTAATTGAGTGTTGTAATCCATTAAAGTTTATAAATAAAAGTTTATTTATTATTTAGACACGATATTTATGAGTTTCTGTGCTCCCTCCGTCCCTAACTCCTTGAGATTTTGTACTAGGTCTGGATTGGAGACTCCTCCTTGTATATCGGCAAGGTATTTGTTGAGCAAACTATGTATCTCGGATGTACTTAAATTATTCAACAATGTTTCTCTTGTAACTCCAGAAGAGATTAAATCCTGCTCAAGCATTCTAGGTGCCATCTCATGCCAACCTCCTCTATAGTTTGAAAAATTTTCAGCTCCTCCTGGTAGAACTCCAGTAGCTTGACCAGCTAAATTTCCATTCCAAGCTGACCCTGGAAGACTAACTCTGCCATTTTGTACAAGGACGCCTTCCGATACATTATTAACTACTTCTACATTTTGGTTTTGCAGACCACCACCTGCTGATTCTAGAGATGGTTGTTGCCCAAGCTGCTGTTGCCCTTGGTTTTGTCCCAAAGACTGTTCCTGATATTGCCCTGAAGGTTGACCTTTCTGTACCCCTTCGGTGGAACTAGGTTGATTTCGTAATTCATTTATAGCTACACTGTTTTGATAGATTTTTGCTGCTAGTCCTCCAACAAATGAACCTATTGTAAATCCTCTTAAGAATTGAGTGACATTCCTAGTTATTTTTAATATCTTTTCTTGCTTTTGAATGGTTTTTTCTAGTTTTGCTCTCTGCACAGGATCTGTTATACTCCCAAGCTTTAATAGATTATTTGAATAATTTGATGAAAGGAAATGTTCAACTGTAGCTGATGTCATACCAGCAACACCTGCTACTATGGAAGCCATTGGGAATGTTGCTGCTCCACCGACAAGTGAAAATCCTACTCCAGATGCTACACCTAATGCTATTACGGCCTTTCTGCTTAAATTTCTTTCTTTTCTGTCTCGTACAACCTCCCCCTTTTCTGCTTTTGATGCTTCTTGTTCTTTCTTGCCAAGTTGTTCAAGCTGTATCTCTGATGTCTTCCCTCCGTTTGCTCCCTTCTCTTTAGAAGTGAATTTCTGAAGCATTTCCTCTTGCTTCTTCGTATATAGATAACTTAAGTCAGTTATTGAACATGACTTTGTAGTTACATTTCCCTTCTCATCTCCGAATCTGTTAAGAAACTCTTTCTGATACTTTGCTTCTAATCTATTATTTAAAAATTCGAGATCCTCTGCTCCTATATGTCCTGCTTTCAGAGCTTGCTCGTATCCCTCTTTTGTTTTTGAATATTCATCATTGTCTTTCAAGAAATTTTCTTTCAGAAGTTTTACTTCTTCCTGTGTTAGTGGTCTTTCAGTTTTTAGACTTTTGTCATAATTTCTGAGTTCTTGCTCTGCCCTATCTTTTGCCTCAATGATTGTACCTTCACTCTCACCTGCTTCATTACCTGCTGTTTTGTTTTGTTCTGCTTCTTTTAATACATCATGTTGTGATGCAAATCTCTCAATATTTTGCAAAGTTGAATGAGGTGCTTTCTGTTGTTGTGTCCTACTTTCCTGTGCAACTGTTCTCCCAGCTACAGTCTGTGCTTGAACATTCTCTGGATTAGCTTTTTGTTGTGCAGTAACAAAGACTCCTGGTACAGGTTGCCTATTATCGAATGCTTGTGCTGCTTCTTGAGGGGAGGAAGTAAAATGTGCAACTTCTGACACATTATTCAAATCTACCTGATTACTTGATGGCTGAGGAGTTGGCTCTGCAAAGATTCCCTCTCTTGTTCCATCACTTCTGATTGTAGAAGAAGTTGTTGGACCATACAACAAAACATCAGATGCTTTCTGTTGTTGTGATGCACTTTCCTGTGCACCTGCTCTTCCAGCTACAGCCTGTGCTTGGACATTCTCTGGATTAGCTTCCTGTTGTGCAGTAACAGAGACTCTTGGTTCAGGTTGTCTATTATCGGATGCTTGTGCTGTTTCTTGAGGGGAGGAAGTAGAATGTGCAACTTCTGACACATTCTTCGAATCTACTTGATTATTTGATGGCTGAGGAGTTTGTTCTGAAGAGATTCCCTCTCTTGTTCCATCACTTCTGCTTGTAGAAGAAGTTGTTGGACCATACAACAAAGCATCAGAAGATTCCGGACCAGATGGTTCATTCATAGTAAATAAATACATTATTTTATTATCTACTACCTATATAGAAAGGCACTTACAGGCAGATTGATAATAATAGAATATGGTTTGTGAAAATATATGTCAAGTATCAGTAAAGGAACTCCGGCATGCGGTTAAATATATTTTACAAATTGCATTAACAATGCCGGAGTTTAAAAGCTTTCTTCTATTTGTCAGTCAATCGAATAATAGTTTGAATATTTTGAGAAATAAATGTAATTTGTTGCTCAATCATATAGCATCTTTCCCTTACGATATCGTAAACATCCAAATTTCCAAGATTACAACATCTATGTGATCTTTTCTCCAAAATAGATGACTGCTCACTTGTTTGCACAAGCTGTGCTGTTATTTCTGCCAACTCTTCTGCAACATTTTCCCAACTATTTGCTGTATTCATAAATTCTCCTTATTTAACTGCATGCTGTATTTTCCATATGTTTCAGGAAATTATTCACTGGTAT